>JAVBYK010000470.1 GCA_030824095.1 bacterium | reverse complement strand
TACCTGCGCTGGCGCGCGGCGGGCCTGCCCGTGGTGCGGATTGCGGTCAACGTCTCGCCCCTGCAATTGCGCAATCGGGGCTTTATTACCGAGGTCAGCCAGGCCGTGGGAGTCGATCCGCATGCGGCTGCGGGGCTGGAGCTGGAGATCACGGAAAGCCTGATCATGGAAGACGTGAAACACAGCATTGCCAGCTTGCTGGCCATTCGCGCCATGGGAATCACGGTGGCCATCGATGATTTCGGCACCGGCTTCTCGTCGCTGAGCTACCTGGCCAAGTTCCCGGTGGACACGCTGAAGATTGACCGTTCCTTTGTGCTGGACATGACCGCCTCACCCGAAGGCCTGGCGCTGGTGTCCACCATCATCAACCTGGCCCACGCATTGAAGCTCAAGGTGGTTGCCGAAGGCGTGGACAGCGATGACCAGCTGCGCCTGCTGCGCGTGTTGGGTTGTGACGAGATGCAGGGTTACCTGTTTAGCCAGCCACTGCCCGCCGCGCTCTTCGAGTCCCGGTATTTGAGTAGCTTGCCCTCGTAGCGATTGATTTTGATGCTGCCTATCGGATAGCGGCCGCAGGATGCTGTGGAGATGCTGTGCGGCGCTTATTCACTTTATTGTGGCGGTGGCGGCCTTGCCCAGCTTGGCGAAGTCCATCATCGGGACTGCGCCGCCGGTAACCTGGGGAAGGTGACCATCCCACTTCTCGATGGTGCGCAGCGCCAACACGTCTGGTGTGACCTCCTGGCGTTGCAGACGCAGCGATTCAGCCTCCGCCTTGGCGGAGGCAACCTTTTGCTCTGCCTCGACCCGGATGCGCATGAGGTCGCGTTCGGCCTTCAGGTTGGCCTGCTCGGCGTTGACCTTGGCTTCGATCGCCGCTGTGAACGAGGGCGAGAACGCAAAGTTGACGATGGCGAACTCGTCCAGTACCAGACCGTGCCGCGTCATCTTCTCGCGCAGCAGCCCAGCAATTTGCTCACGCACCTGGGTGCGCTTGGTGATCAGTTCTTCGGCTGTGAACTGGGCGGTAACCGCCTTGAACGCTTCCGGGCGGGCAGGGTCGAGAATGCGGGCCACCACGTCTTCCGTGGTCTGCCCCACGTCCCGGAATGCTTTGGCAGCCGCAGCGGGATCAAGGTGGTAGTTCACCGCAACTTTCACCCGCACCTGTTGCAGGTCTTTGGAAGCGGCATCGCCTTCACCCTCGCGCATGCCGATGCGCACGTCCATCAAGTGCAAGTGCTGAATGACGGGGATGCGAAAGTGGATGCCTTCGCCGTAGATGTCTTCCGAGGGCTTGCCCATGGTGGTCATGACCCCCCGGTTTCCCGCGGGCACGATGGTGAAGGGGGCCAGCAGAATCGCCAGCAGTAGCGTGCCAATGATGCCGATGGCCCATTTGATGGTGCGTGGGGTGAGTGTGTTCATGGTGGCTCCCTTCTGGGTGATGCCGTTTTGGCAGAGGTTGATGTGTGGTGACATGTTGTGCATGGTGGCGCAGATGGCCACCGGGTTCCATTGCAGCCTTACGTGGACCTCCTGCGTATTTCTACGCAGGTCTCCCGGTGGTGGCGCGTCTTGCTAGCGTTTTCCGGCGGCGGCAAACCGGGGCCAGCCGTAGCTTTCCGACGTGTTCTTTACTTCCGCCCACGCGGGCTCAAACTTGCCCTCCTGCAGGGTTCTCAGGTTCTTCTGGATGCAGGCTTGCAGCGCAGCGGTGGCCCGGCCGTTGGCGCCCGTGTTGGAGAAGGGCCGGGTGATGAGGAGGTTGGGTGCCGCCAGAAAGCCGTGGTTGAAGGTGTCCAGGTTTTCGTAGTTTTTCTTTACCAGCTGGTAGGGCGGTTGCACTGCCAAATCAAACGGGAGCAGCTTGGCGTTCGCATCGCGCTTGAGCTTTTGGATCGGGCCACTGGGCCAACCGCTGGTGCTGAGCATGCCCGCCACCTCGCCCGCCTTGAGCTTGGCCAGTGCTTGCTCGTCAGTCTCCACATCAATGAAGCGCATGTTCATCACAAAGCGCCGGTCCAGCACACGGCCAAGCGCCCGGGCTGAGCCCACGACTGCCACTGGGAGGTTCTTGAGGTCCGAGAATTTGTCGACGGATACCACAATGGTTTCCGTGGAAAGTGGCCAAGTGCGCTTGGGGCCCTGGTAGGTGAAGCCATCCGTGCGGGCCACGATGTGCAGCAGGTTGGAGTTCAATGGCATCAGTGCCAGCAGGTTGCCGATATTCTCGTCCGAACCCTTCATGTCCTGCAGGGTGTCCAGCTGCACAAAGCCCAGTTCGGCCTGGTTCGCTGCCAAGGTGGTCAGATTCTGCAGACCGCCTTCGGTTTCCACCTCGGTTATTGCAACCTGGCCTCCACACACGACGCGAAGGTCTGCAAAGAGCTTGGAATAGCCCTTGCCCTTTTTTCCAGTGGCTATGCGCAGGCCTTCACCGGCGTCGGTGGGTGTGTCCTGGCCGAGGCTGGCCAGTGGCACGGCGGCCAGCATGGCGATGGAGAGTGCGGCAAGGGTGGAGTTGAGTGTGTTCATGGTGATCTCCTTGAAATAGTTGGGGGGGTGTGAAAGAACTACTCAGAGACCGGTGGTCCCGTTTGGTTGTGAGCCGGGCATACCGCTGGGCGCAGGGGGTAACGGATGGGGATCGACGTGTGTCGGGTGCATGAAGGCACCGACCGCAGCGACGACTGCAAGAATCAGCACGATCACGCTGCCAATCAGCCGAAGTCTTTTCCAGAAAGTCATTGGTAGCTCCTTGGTGTGTTGAGGGTTTCTGGCAGATGCAGGGCATCCATGCGGTCCAGGCTGTGGTCGTCCAGCAGTGTGCGGGTGGGGCCGTCCATGCTGCTCATCTGCACGTCGAGTTCGGCAAAAACGCAGTTGAAGCGGTCCTGCACAGTGCGCAGCGCGGTGTCGGTCAGCAAGTCCTGCAGCAGGTTGTCGGTGGCGTTGGGGTCCATCATTTCTCCAGCTTCGCCGATGGCCAGGGATATGGCCCAGTCGCTTTCCTTGCGCTTCACGGTTTCCTGAAATTCCTTGAGGGCGTTGTGAGCCTCGTTCAGCTTGCCCAGATTGATGCGATGAAACTGCTGCAGGCGGGCCAAGGCGCGGGCCTGGGCAACGGGTATATGGTCGGGGTCACGTTTGCGCCGTTCTTCCAGCATCTGTTCAATGGTCTCGATTTGCCCGCCCACCTTGACCAGGGCACCGCGAAAGGCCTTGAGCCGCTCGGCACGGCGCAGCACTTCGTTCTGCAGCTGCTCGATCGGGCTGCGGCGCGCCTCGGCCTTGCGGGCGGCCAGCAGGGCGTTTTCCAGCTTCTGGCCCATCAACGGCAGTGCCTGCACGGCGGCAAACCCGGCGGCAAGCACACCGCCGAGGACCAGCAGCCCGACGCCACCCGTGGCAGCCAGCCAGACCATGGGTGCAAAGAGTGCCAGCCCGGCTGCGCCTGCAGCGACGGACGCGATGCGCACCCAGGGGACGTTCCGGGTGTTGATGGGGATGGGATGCTGGTTCATGGTCTCTCCTTGGGTTTCAGTGAAATTTGGGCGTAGCGAGTCCCCGCAGGGCCTTGTGGGCTCTGCAAATGGGTGGGGTTTCGGGGAGGAGGGAGTTCCGGCCTTGGCCAGACTCCAGTGGCTTACCCTGCTATGTCGGGGGGCCGTTCATGGCATTGAGCGCCGTCAGTGTCTCTGCGCTGATCCAGCCCTGCGCGTCCTTGTAGACCGGAGTGAGGGCTGCACGCCATTGCTCCAGTTCGTAGGGCGTTGCGGTGTGGACCGTCAACCTGCCACTGGCCTTGATCGTGGCCAGGGCCTTGTTGTTTTCCGCCTCGGCGATACTGTTTTCATAGGCGGTTGCGTCCCGCATGGCGCCTTCCAGCGTGGTACGGATCGGGCTGGGCAACTTGTCCCAGAAGATGGCGTTCACGATGACTGCATAGGCTAAATAGCCGTGGTTCGACACTGTGAGATGACTCTGCACTTCGTGAAGCCTCTGTGTCACGATATTGGTCGGGGTGTTTTCCTGGCCGTCGAGTTGCCCACTGCGCAGCGCCTCGTAGACGCTGGCCAATGGCCCAACCGACGCATGCGCACCCACTGCCTTCATCTGTGTCACCAGCACGCGTGACGCCTGAACCCGAATCTTCAGAGTCTTGAAGTCGGCGGCCGATTGCAGTGGTCGATTGGCGCTGAAGACCTTGAACCCGTTGTCCCAAAATGCCAGACCCTTGAGGCCATAGGGCTCGAATTTCTTCATCAGGGCTGCGCCAACCGGGCCGTCCACGGCCGCCCGAAAGGCGGCCCGGTCCTTGAAGAGGAACGGCAGGTCAAACACCTCGAAGTCTCCACCGCTGACGCTGGCCAGTTTCGACAGGGACGGAGCGATCATCTGCACCGCGCCTTGGCGCAAAGCGTCCAGCTCCTCCCGGTCCTTGTACAACTGGCTGTTGGGGTAGATCTCGACGCGAACCTTGCCACCCGTGCGGGCCTCTGCCAGCTCCTTGAAGCGCTGGGCTGCCTTTCCCTTGGCGGTGTCGGGCGTGACCACATGGCTGAACTGGATCAGGATAGGGGCCTGCGCACTGGCCGGGCACCAAGCTGCAGTTGCCGCCATGGCTATCAGGCCAGCCATCCACCGGGTCAGAATTCGGCGGGCGGCACTGCGTGGCACGGGATCGGGGTGACGGGTGAGGTACATCGTGGTTTTCCGTTTGATGCCTGAAGTCTAGTCCTGGCACTTGGGGCCTAGAAGTGTGTCCATCCACACGTGTGGGTTCCCACACCCCTATCCGCCAATCCCTGTTGGATGGATGCTAGGCAACCTAGAATTTGCCGATGCCCCTTGTCCAATTCCCCCAAGCACTGCAGCTGCGTCCCACACCGTCGGTTGTCAGGCAGGCTTTCTGGCTATTGCCGGGCATGTTGGCGCTGGTGTTTGTGGTCATGATGGCCAGTTGGGCGGAATTCAACGACCGCCAATCACAGAAGGCGCTTCACGAAACCCTGGTGGCGGACGCATTGAGCGTGGAGGCACAACTCACGGCCCGCCAGGACATGGAAAAGCTGCGCCTGGGCGAAGCGGCCAACCGGCTGCAACTGCTTGCGGGTGACCCCACTGCCGCCTTGACCCGGATGCCCGAAGTGGTTGCCGGCCTGGACCGGTTGTGGAACCGGCTCGTGTGGCTGGATGAAAACAACCGGGTGGTTGCCCGTGCCGAGCGCAAGGCGCCCATTGCAGCCAACGTGAGCGAAGAGCTGCGTATTCAGGCCATCGGCCAGGCGGACCACTATGTGGCACCGGTGGTGGACGCGCAAGGAACCAACCGGGGAAAACTGTTGGCGCGCTTCTACATCACGGACCTGCTGCAAAGCACGGACCTGGTCTGGCTGAACCGCCGCTACCAGGTCAGTTTTGTATCCGAACTGGGCGAAGTGATCGCCACCACCGCGTCTGCGGCCAGACGCCCGTTGGGCGTGATGTATGGGAAACCCCTTTCCGGTTTCAAGGACACCACGCTGCAGCTCACGCCATTTGATGCGCCCGAGTCCTGGACGCAGCATCCCAAGACGCTGGCCCTTCTGGGCGGATTGCTATTGCTGGGTGTGGCGGCCTCCGCGCTCACCCGGCACGAAATGCGTCTGGTAGCGTGTGCCAATGCCGAAACGCAAACGGAAGTGGCCTGGCGTCAATCCATGGAGGATTCGGTGCTGGTGGGCTTGCGCGCGCGGGACCCGGACGGACGTGTTCTGTATGTGAACAAGACCCTGTGTGACATGGTGGGCTACAGCAGCGCCGAGCTTGTGGGCCTCAAGCCGCCGCTGCCGTTTTGGCCGGCGGATGCGGTGGACGACATGATGGCCCGCAACCTCAACACCCTGGCGGGCGGGGCTCCCCGGGCCGGGTTTGAGACCCGCTGGTGCCACCGGGATGGGCATCTCATTGACGTCATGATCTTCGAGTCCCGCCTGGTCAACGCCCATGGTGTGCACATCGGCTGGATGGGGTCCATCATCGACATAAGCGAGCGCAAGCGGCTGGAAGAACGCGACCGTCAGCACGGCGAGGCGCTGGCCCAGCATGCGCGCCTGAACGACATGGGCTTGCTGGCGTCGGAACTCTCACACGAACTCAATCAGCCTTTGACCACCATACTGAGCTACAGCGCCGGCTTGAACATGTCGTTGAAGCAGTTGCCGGGTGTCGATGCCGATGATCTGGTCGCCATGGGCGAAATTGTCCGGCATGCGGGCAAGGCCGGCGAAATCGTCAACTGGATTCGCAGGCAGGCGTCGCGTTCAGAGCCGGTGCGGGCGGCGTGTGACCTGAACGCGGTGATTGCCGATGTGCTGAAGTTGCGAAAGCGGCAGGTTCTGCTGGCCAACGCTCGGCTCGTCACCGAACTGGCTCCCTGTACTGTGGGCGTCATCGCGGATCGCATTGGCATTGAACAGGTGGTCTCCAACCTGGTCAGGAATGCCGCCGATGCGGTAGATGGGCAAGAGGGCGGTGGTGTGATTGTCATCGCCACGCGCCTGCTGCCAGGAGATGGTCAGACTGCAGAATCCCTCCAGGTCATCGTGCGCGACAACGGGCCGGGCCTGCGGGGCCGCACGCTGGACATGCTGTGTACGACGTTCTATTCCACCAAGAGCGACGGCATGGGCCTGGGCCTGGGAATTTGCCGAACCATCATTGAATCCCACGGTGGCAGCCTGGTTGCCGAAGACGCACCGGGTGGCGGGGCCCAATTCAGCTTCGCCTTACCCCTCGTGGCAGCACCTGCCGTGAAAGAACCCACATGAATACCACCCGGACGATTTTTCTTTGTGACGATGATGAGAGCGTGCGCCACGCACTGGCCTACCTCCTGAAGAAGCATGGCTTCACCGTCAGTGCCTTCGGCAGTGGGCCCGAGTTGCTGGCCGCCATTGATGCGGCACCCAAACCGGTGCGTGGTCTGTTTGTGCTGGATGGACGGATGGAACCCATGTCGGGGGCTGTGGTGCATGAGCAGTTGCGCAACCGGGGGCTTGTTAAGCGCAATCCCGTCATCTTTCTGAGCGGGCACGGAGACATTCCGGCGGCCGTGACGGCTATGGAAAAGGGCGCCATCAGTTTTGTGGAGAAGCCGCATACCGAGGACAAACTGCTGCCCCTGATTCGCCAGGCCCTGGAGCTGGAGGAGAAGTGGCAGGCAGCAGCCAGGCGGTGTGACTTCCTGCGCTCCATGTGGGACTCACTGACACCGCGCCAGCGCCAGATTGCGCTCCTGAAGGCCGGGGGTGAGCTGAACAAGGTCATTGGTGATACCTTGGATATTTCCGAGCGCATGGTGGAAGAGCACTGGGTCAGGGTGCGCGAGAAACTCGGCGTTGACTCGATTGCGACCCTGGCAACCACGATAGCGGAAATGCGTAGTTGTGAAATTGGTCTCTAGCCCTCGTGGAGTCTGTGTAGTGCGCTATAAAAAAACATAGCTTTTGTTAAAACATCATTGGCTGGAGCGGACGTGGAAATGGCTGGGTGAGCGCCCCATCGCCTGCTTGAACATGGCAGAAAAGGCGCTGTCGCTGGCATAGCCGCTGGCGGCGGCCACCTGACTAATGGGCATGCCGCGTGCCAGCAAAGGCAGGGCGTGCGCCAGGATGGCCTGCTGGCGCCACTGCTGGTAGCTGGTGCCCAGCTCGTCGCGGAACAGGCGCGCCACCGTGCGCTCGCTGGCACCCACCTGGGCTACCCAGTCCTTTAACTGCGACTTTTCGGCCGGGTCGCGCAGCACGGCCTCGCACAGGGCGCGCAGGCGCTTGTCGCCGTGCTCGGGGTGGGGCATGGGCACGCCCAGGGCCTGGGTGTCGGCCCGGCTGATTTCGTCGGCTGCCAGGGTCATGATGGCATCGTCGCGTGGGCCGGGCTGAGAGTCCTCCAGCGCGTGCACCAGTTCGCGCAGCAGTTTGCTGACCACCAGCACACGGCAGTCCGTCCAACCGGCGGGCGTGACGGACGGGTCCAGGTCCACGGTGCGCAGCTCGGCGGTCTCCAGCACCACCACGTTGTGTTGCACCTGTGGCGGAATCCACACCGCGCGGGTGGAGGGCACGATGAAGGTCGTCTGCCGGTCGTTCTGGGTCACCATCACTTGCATCAGCCCGGTGGCACAGTAGGTGAACTGCGCCCAGGGGTGCTGGTGCGGTTCGATGTGGGCGTCCATGGCCAGTGAACGGGCCCTGCTGCGCACCGGCCGTTGCGGTGTGGGTGGGCGCTTGACCGAGTCGTCAAAGGGCACGGGGGTGAGCAGGGGGGCTTTGCGTTTCATTGGCAGGGTGGTGCGCGTCTGGCGGATTTGGCGGGTTTTCGATAATTATTGTCTTTTTGTCGTATATCGGCTGGAGGGAGCGCCCGTACCATTGTCAGCATGACCACAACCACCCTCGACTCCACCGCCTCTGCCGTGCCCTTGCGGCAGGACGCCAGCATCATCGGCCTGGTCGGTCTGGCGCATGCCAGCTCGCATTTTGGCCATCTGCTGCTGCCGCTGTTGTTTCCGGTGTTCATGAAGGAGTTCGGGCTGAGCTATTCGGAGCTGGGCCTGCTGATGACCACGTTCTTCGTGGTGTCTGGCGTCGGCCAGGCCTGTGCCGGCTTTGTGGTGGACCGCCTGGGTGCACGGCCCCTGCTGTTTGTGGCGCTGGGCATCTTCATTGCTGCCTGCGTCTGCGCTTCGCTGGTTACCGGCTACGCCGGGCTGATCCTGGTGGCGGCGCTGGCCGGCCTGGGCAATGCCACCTTCCATCCGGTGGACTTCACCATCCTCAACCAGCGGGTCTCGGCACCCCGGCTGGGCTACGCCTTCAGCGCCCATGGTCTGACGGGTAACCTGGGCTGGGCTGCGGCGCCGGTGTTCTTTGCCGGGCTGGGCGCCACCATTGGCTGGCGCAACGCCTATGTGGCCGCCGCCGTGATGTACACCGCCATTCTGGCGCTGCTGGTGTTCAACCGCGACAAACTCTCGACCCAGGTTGCGCACCGCGACCCGCATGCAGTGGCCAAGGGCCACGCCGAGCACGACATGGCTTTCATGAAGCTGCCGGTGGTGTGGTGGTGCTTTGGCTTCTTCTTGCTGTCCACCATGACACTGGCCGTGGTGCAGAGCTTTGCGGTGTCCATTCTCAAGGCCATGCACGGCATCAGCTTTGAGGCCGCCACCTACACCATCACCGCCTACATGCTGTGTGGTGCAGTGGGTATGTTCGTGGGCGGCTTCGTGGCAACCCGCGCGATCCACAGCGACCGCGTGGTTGCTGTTTCCATGACTGCAGGCGCCATTCTGCTGGCTCTGTGCGGCACGGGCATGCTGGGTGCACAGGCCACCATGGTCGTGCTGGCCATCACCGGCTTTGCCATCGGCATTGGCGGTCCGTCACGCGACATGATGATCAAGAAGGCTACGCCCAAGGGCGCCACCGGCCGCGTTTACGGCCTGGTGTACTCGGGGCTGGACACTGGTTTTGCCATTTCACCCATTGTGTTTGGGGTATTCATGGACCGCGGCTGGTATGGCGCAACCCTGCTGGGAGCCGCACTGGTGCTGCTTTTGAGCGTGGGCGCGGCGCTGGGCGTGGGGGTGCGCACGGGCCGGGCATAGGGGGCCTGCGTCAAAGCTGGCATGATGGAGGGCTTTTTCGCCCGCACACTCCGACCATTCCATGACTGACACCGAGACCCTATCCGCCGAAACGGTTGAAACCCCTGTTGCGGACCCAGCTGCGGCCAAGCCAGCCGCCAAACGGCCCGCCAAGCCCGATGTTTTTCCGGTGCTGGAGAAGCTGGCGGCCCTGTACCCCAAGCTCTT
>JAVBYK010000081.1 GCA_030824095.1 bacterium | reverse complement strand
CAGCTGGGGGTTTCCGGCTTTCCGGTGTGCGACGGCGGCAAGGTTGTCGGCATTGTGACTGGTCGTGACCTGCGGTTTGAGACCCGTTACGACCTGCCAGTCAGCCAGATCATGACGCCCAAGGAAAAGCTGGTGACGGTGCCTGACGGCACCACCATCAGCCAGGCCAAGGTGCTGCTGAACCAATACAAGATTGAGCGCCTGCTGGTGGTCAATGATGCGTTTGAGCTCAAGGGCCTGATCACCGTCAAGGACATCACCAAGCAGACGAGTTTCCCCAACGCGGCTCGTGATGCCCAGGGCAAGTTGCGAGTTGGAGCTGCCGTTGGCGTGGGCGAGGGCACCGAAGAACGGGTCGAAGCCCTGGTTCGTGCCGGAGTGGATGCCATCGTGGTAGACACGGCCCACGGCCATAGCCACGGCGTCATCGAACGGGTCCGCTGGGTCAAGAAGCACTATCCACACGTGGATGTGATCGGCGGCAATATTGCCACTGGTGCGGCTGCCTTGGCGCTGGCAGAGGCGGGGGCCGATGCCGTGAAAGTGGGCATTGGCCCCGGTTCCATCTGCACCACCCGCATCGTGGCAGGTGTCGGTGTGCCGCAAATCATGGCCATTGACAGCGTGGCGACCGCGCTCAAGGGCACTGGCATTCCGCTGATTGCCGACGGTGGCATTCGCTACAGCGGCGACATCGCCAAGGCACTGGCCGCGGGCGCCAGCTCGGTGATGATGGGCGGCATGTTTGCAGGGACTGAAGAGGCCCCTGGTGAGGTAATCCTGTTCCAGGGCCGCAGCTACAAGAGCTACCGCGGCATGGGTTCCATTGGCGCCATGCAGCAGGGCAGCGCGGACCGCTACTTCCAGGAGTCCAGCACGGGCAACCCCAATGCGGACAAACTGGTACCGGAAGGCATTGAAGGCCGTGTGCCTTACAAGGGCTCGATGGTGTCCATCGTCTACCAGATGGCCGGCGGCATTCGCGCCAGCATGGGCTATTGTGGTTGCCCGACGATTGAAGAGATGCAGAACAAGGCCGAGTTTGTGGAGATCACCACGGCCGGTATCCGCGAAAGTCACGTGCACGACGTGCAGATCACCAAAGAAGCTCCCAACTACCGTGCCGACTGACACACCAGGCGCGTCGGCCCTGGGCCGTCCCGCCGCGATGCGTTTCATCATGGTCGCGGTGCTGATCGACATGATGTCGATCGGCCTGATGATTCCGGTGTTGCCGCATCTGGTGGGGCAGTTCACACATTCCCAGGCGGACCAGGCCTTCTGGTTTGGCGCCGTGGCGTTTGCGTTTGGGATTGCCAACTTCTTTGGTTCGCCCATTTTGGGCGCCTTGTCAGACCGCTTTGGGCGCAGACCGGTTCTTCTGATCGGTTTCTCGGGCCTGGCATTTAATTTCTTCATGACGGCCGCGGCCACCAGCCTGTGGATGCTGGTGTTGGTGCGCCTGATCGGTGGCGGTATGCAGGCAAATATCGCCGTGGCCAACGCTTACGTGGCTGACATCACGCCCGCATCGGATCGGGCCCGGCGCTTCGGATTGTTGGGTGCCATGATGGGCCTTGGCTTCATCCTGGGCCCGGCGCTGGGAGGGATTCTGGGTGACCTGGATTTGCGCCTGCCTTTTGTTGCCTCTGGCTCCCTGGCCGTTCTGAACTGGATCTACGGGTACTTTGTCCTGCCAGAAAGCCTGCCCAAAGCTCGACACACACCGTTTGAATGGCGCAAGGCCAACCCGGTCTCGGCTTTGCGGGGCTTGATTGATCTGCGTGGCGTTGGACCATTGGTTGCCGTGATCGCGCTCAGCACACTTGCACAATTCATGTTGCATTCCACCTGGGTGCTCTACACCACCTTCAAATTCGGCTGGGGACCGCGGGAAACGGGGTGGTCCTTGATGGTGGTGGGTGTAGTCAGTGTCCTGATGCAGGGTGTGTTGCTCAAACACATTCTCAAGCGCATATCCCCAGAACAGCTGGCGGTGATAGGCCTGTGTAGCGCCACGCTGGCCTACCTGGCGTATGGACTGGCGACGGAAGCCTGGATGCTGTTCTTGATCATTGTTCTCAACATGCCTTCCGCGGCGACGGGCTCGACGCTGCAGAGCATTGTGTCCAGCGCCGCCGATGAGAAAATTCAGGGCCGCACGCTAGGCGCCGTATCTTCCCTCAACAGCATGATGGCGGTGCTGGCCCCGGTTGCTGGTGCGGGTATGCTGACGCTGGTTTCGGATGCGCCCCACGGCGACATGCGCCTGGGGCTCCCCTTCTTTGTAGGTTGCCTGATTCAATTCATTGCCCTGGGCCTTGCGGTCTGGCATTTTCAACGCCAGCGCGCCCTTGCGACTGGCATTTCTTCGGTTTGAAACCCATGACACACGAACGTATTCTTATCCTCGATTTTGGCTCCCAGGTCACGCAGCTCATTGCACGACGCGTTCGAGAGGCACACGTGTTTTGCGAAGTCCATCCCTGCGACGTCAGCGACCAATGGGTACGCGACTATGCCGCCAATGGACAGCTGAAGGGTGTCATCCTGTCGGGGAGTCACGCCAGCCTGTGGGAAGACGAGACCCTGCGCGCACCCAAGGCGGTGTTTGAGCTGGGGGTTCCGGTGCTGGGAATCTGTTTTGGCATGTATGCCATCGCCGAGGCACTGGGGGGCAAGGTTGAAGGTGGACATAAACGTGAATTTGGCTATGCTGAACTGCGCGCACGTGGACACACCCGGCTGTTTGATGGCATTGCGGACTACACCACGGACGAAGGCCATGGCATGTTGCATGTGTGGATGAGCCATGGCGATAACGTGACGCAGATGCCACCCGGTTTCAAGCTCATGGCCAGCACCGACAGTTGCCCCATCGCCGGCATGGCCGACGAAGAGCGCAAGTTCTATGCGGTGCAGTTCCACCCCGAGGTAACCCACACCACCCAGGGTGCAGCCATCCTGAATCGCTTTGTGCTGGACATCTGTGGTGCCCGTGCCGACTGGGTCATGGGGGACTACATTGCCGAGGCCGTGGAGCGCATCCGCGCCCTGGTCGGTGACGAGGAAGTGATCCTGGGCCTGTCCGGTGGCGTCGACTCATCTGTGGCCGCTGCCCTGATTCACCGCGCCATTGGCGACCAGCTGACCTGCGTCTTTGTGGACCATGGCCTCTTGCGCCTGAATGAGGGCGACATGGTGATGGACATGTTTGTCGGCAAGCTGCATGCCAAGGTGGTGCGGGTCGATGCCAGTGACCAGTTTCTCGGTCACCTGGCCGGCGTTAGTGAGCCCGAGGTCAAGCGCAAGATCATCGGACGCGAGTTTGTGGAGGTGTTCAAGTCGGAGGCGAGCAAGCTCAAGAATGACCATTCGCGTCATGTCGCGTGGCTGGCGCAAGGTACGATTTATCCCGATGTGATCGAGTCTGGCGGTGCAAAAAGCAAGAAAGCCGTCACGATCAAGAGTCACCACAATGTAGGCGGTTTGCCCGAGCAATTGGGGCTGAAATTGCTGGAGCCGCTGCGTGAGCTGTTCAAGGATGAAGTGCGCGAACTGGGTGAGGCATTGGGACTGCCCCACGACATGGTCTACCGCCATCCGTTCCCCGGACCGGGCTTGGGCGTGCGCATTCTGGGAGAGGTCAAGAAGGAGTATGCCGACCTGCTGCGCCGGGCCGATGCCATCTTCATCGAAGAACTGCGCAACTTCCGTGATGAAGCGACGGGAAAGTCCTGGTATGAGCTGACCAGTCAGGCCTTCACCGTGTTCCTGCCGGTCAAGAGCGTGGGGGTCATGGGTGATGGACGGACCTACGACTACGTGGTGGCCTTGCGCGCTGTTCAAACCAGCGACTTCATGACGGCGGATTGGGCAGAGCTGCCCTATGCGTTGCTGAAGAAGGTGTCGGGCCGCATCATCAACGAAGTGCGCGGCATCAATCGCGTGACCTACGACGTTTCGAGCAAACCGCCTGCAACGATCGAATGGGAATGAATTCGTAATTTCTCGGATCGCTTCATACCGATTCAGGAATTTGAGGCACTTCAGGCGCAATGGCAGATTCGGGCTACTCTGAAGAAGTAGAGAAACCTTCCTCATGCAAGGTCCAGCCTGGCTCGTCCCCAATTTGGACCGCAAGCTCGACACCGGCAAGGTGGTCGGAGAAGACTGCCAAGGCCGTTCAGCACCGCCTTGCCAAGTCGTTATGAGAAAAAGGTGTCTGTAGCCCTCGTGGAATGGTCTTTTGTAGCTATGTATTTCATAGCAATCACAACATGGTCAGTTCAAAGAAAGAAACGCCTACGGCCCATATACCGAATAACGTGGTCAAAAGCCGACGTGACCCCACCCATTCATGGGATGTGCGCAGCGCATCTGAGCAGCTAGAGTGAACGCCTTTGCCACAGAACACCGCTGTCAAACGAGTCCAAGCAAGATGATCAAATTCCTGCAACGCCTTGCGCTGGTGCTACTACTGGCTGCACTCAGTGCGTGCGTGTCGAATCCCTCGATGTCAGCGGGGGCGGATTACTTTCCAGGAGGTTCGCAGTTCTACAGCTATGGTGTCGTTCAGAGCAAAGAGAACTTTGTGAATGTGGAGCGGGCGCAGTCCAACTATGGGATGTACTCCAAACAACGGTCTTGGTTGGACATCCGTGCAGAAAGGGCGCCGGGCAGCATCAACATGCTCCAAGCCTACTATCCACTGCATGTTCGCTGGAAGTTCAAGGATGGGCGGGAATTCATCCTGGAGAACATTGATATTCGAGCCATCATGCGGGAATACTTCAAGACACATGACATCCGGTTGCAGTGGCAACGGGAGGATAGACCCCGCTCCAAGTCTGGAGATTACGATCCTTCTTTGGTGCACGAGGTCAAAGATGACACCGTCATCATCAAGTGGCTGATTACTACCAATCACACACCGGTAAACGAACGTTTCACCTCGACGGGCGCAGCAAATCGTTGGAAGCTTTCCGAGGAGGAATTCATCGTCACCACCCTCAAAGGGAATCCCACCAGCGGTATTGACTTCGAGCGCTGGGTTGAGATTTTGAAATAGCAGGAGACAAACGTTGGCTACCACCTCTCTCGCCTCCGCCTTCAAGGATCAAGACTGCACCGGAGCCTCGGGCACAACGCCCTATGACCCTGACCCGGTTTCCTTACCGCTCGGAAGTTAGTATTTTCGGCTCAAGCCGGCCGGAACCGTGTCTTGGATGGCTGGTCATTTAGATCAGCATGATCTGGATAGTCCCGGAGTCGTCAGACGGCTTGTTGCATAGCGCAATGTTGAGCGGTCAACACCACTGGCCACGCAGGCCCTGTGCTGGCTCCTGCCGTGCTCGATCACGAGCGCCTTCCCCACATCGGTTCGACGCGCCAGGGTTGGAGCTTTCGGTCAACAACGTCCTTCATCGTGTGGTGCATGAGGGACAGGTCGGCATACATCCGCTTGAGCTTGGCGTCCTTCTCCTGCAGTTCACGCAGCTGAGCAGGGTTTGGGACTGTCTATCCCGTTGAACTGATTTTTCCACTTGCAGTAGGTTGGCCTGGTCAAAACGAAGCAATCACGTAGTGATTTCTTAAGACACATTAAGTTAATTTTTGGACCATCTGCCTACAGTGTGGGCAGGCGTCGAACGCCGTTTTGACGATGGAATTTCACTTAAGGATACCGACATGTCGCAAACCAAACACACCAATGCCTCATCGCATGCCGTTGACGATCCCAACGAGCCGGTGCCCATGATGCAGCAGCTGCTGGACAACCCGTTCCTGCTGCTCTTCCTTGGTGTGCTGATCCCCATGGTCGTCTATTCCCTTTGGGGTGTGATTGACATTCTGACCGTCCCGCTCGCCAAGTAAACAGCAGTGACTTCTTCGTAAACACCCAACAAAAATCTAGGAGAAACGCATATGAGCGCAATACTGCCTCCCGCAGAGCGACTGTGGTGGAAGCATCCACTGGACCGTGTCGAAGGCACGTGGATTGCCATCGCACTGATCTGGTGTCTGACGATGTTCGCCATGATGATTGGTTGGCACATCTATGGATCGCAGAATCTGTCCACCGAGACCTACAAGACCACGCCGGAGCTCTTCTCCAAGAAGACCCAGGCGATGGTTGATAAATACACCGTTCGTACCGAGACCGCCGACAACATCCCCGTAGTGGCACCGCCCGCAGGTGAGGATGTGTACCTGATCGCCCGACTGTGGAACTTCTGGCCGATTCTTGAATTGGAGAAGGACAAGACCTACCGCTTGCACCTGACTTCCATGGACTACAACCATGGCTTCTCACTGCAGCCCGTCAACATCAACATCCAGGTTGTGCCTGGGTACGAGCACGTGGTGAAGGTTACACCGAATAAGTCGGGTACCTATTCGGTCGTTTGCAACGAGTTCTGCGGAATTAACCATCACACGATGGTGAGTCGCATTTACGTGAAATAAGGTGGCGCAGATGACAATGACAACTTACCGTACCTGCCCACGTTCCGGGCTTCAATTTGAGTCTCAGGCTGAAAAGCTGATGATTGTGAACGCCGTCACGGCCGTTGTGGCCTTGCTGGTCGGCGGTATCCTGGCAATTGGCGTGGTTTTGACGCGCTGGCCCACCGTTCACTGGCTGGCTGCCGACACGTTCTACATGGTGCTGACCGCGCATGGAATCGACATGCTGATCTTCTGGATCATCTTTTTCGAGATGGCAGTCCTGTACTTCTGCTCATCGACGCTACTACGCTGTCGCATCGCTACACCGAAAGTCGCCTGGGCTGCTTTTGCGTTGATGCTGATCGGTGCCGTCATGAACAACGTGGCAGTCTTTCAAGGCAGCTCCAGCGTCATGATGACGTCCTATGTTCCCATGATGGCAGCGCCCACGTTCTACCTGGGCCTGATCCTGTTCGCTGTGGGCGCCTTGATTGGATGCTTCGTCTTCTTTGGCACACTGGTCATCGCCAAGCGTGAAAAGACCTACCAGGGCTCCGTGCCACTGGTGACTTTTGGTGCGATTGTGGCTGCCATCATTGCCGTCTTCACGATTGCTTCCGGCGCCATCATCCTGATTCCAACCTTCCTTCTGTCGGTTGGAGTCATCAGCTATGTGGATCCGCTCATTTACCGCACCATCTGGTGGGCATTTGGTCACTCGTCCCAGCAAATCAACGTTGCTGCGCACATTTCCATCTGGTATGCCGTGGCGGCCATCGCCTTCGGTGCAAAGCCCATGTCCGAGCGCGTAAGCCGTGGCGCTTTCCTGCTGTACATCCTGTTCCTGCAACTCGCCAGCGCGCACCACTTGTTGGCTGACCCCGGCGTGAGTACTGCCTGGAAAGTGGTCAACACCAGCTACTTCATGTACTTCGCGGTTCTGGCCTCCATGATCCACGGTCTGACGATTCCCGGTGCCATTGAAGTAGCTCAACGTGCCAAGGGCTACAACAACGGTCTGTTCGAGTGGCTGCGCAAGGCACCATGGAGCAATCCGGTCTGGTCTGGTGTATTCATCTCCATCATCGGCTTTGGTTTCCTCGGCGGCATCTCCGGCGTGATGATGGGTACTGAACAGCTGAACATGATCATCCACAACACGATCTATGTTCCTGGTCACTTCCACGCCACGGTGGTGGTGGGTACCACACTGTCCTTCATGGCATTGACGTACTTCCTGATCCCCGTGCTGTTCCGTCGTGAAATGATCAATCCTGGTCTGGCCAAGATTCAGCCCTACCTGTTTGGTTTCTCCATGTACTTCTTCTGTCTGGTGATGATGGGTGCCGGTACCCTGGGCGTCTCGCGCCGCCACTGGGATATGGCCTTCAACGGATCGGCCATGGCGTATGAGTGGCCCGGCGCGGCCTACCTGTTGATGGGGCTGGTCGGCATTGCTGGTATCGCGGCAATCCTGGGTGGTGCCATCTACATCTACATCACCGTTGGTTCGCTGCTGTGGGGCAAGAAGCTGAGCTCGGGAACGATCAGTGCCAACTTCACACCCATTCCGCCAACCGCACCAACAGCCGCTGCCCAATCCTATGGTTCTGCAGGATTTGCCGCTCCAGGTACTTTTGTACTTGCGATGGTGTTCCTGGTGTCCTTTGTCCTGTACTACTTCATTAACTGGAAGTACCTGTCACAGGTGTGGGGTTTGAGCTAACTCGGTAACACGGTACGCGGGCTCTGGCCCGCGTACCGTCATTCCACCTCCCGGATTTGCAAGGAAGACTAAATTGATGAACGAGATGCTCAATAGCAAACCGTCTGGTGCGATTGCCCTGTCCCGCATGACTCGCAACGTTCTCGGACTATTCAAGCTTCGCATTGGGTTCATGATCATGATCACGGCCCTGGTGGGGCTGGTGGTCACGCCAGGCCCTTCCATCGGATGGGAAAAGCTGGTAGTCATGGCGCTGACGGTTCTGCTGTCATCGGCCAGTGCGGGTGCGTTCAACCAATATTACGAGCGCAATACGGACCATCTGATGGCCCGCACACGCAACCGCGCGTTCGTGACTGGCACGGTTTCCAGTTCGCCCGCCTGGCTGGTTGTCATGGCGGCAATGCTGGTGTCCTCTGTGGTGATTGCGGCCTGGGTGGTGAACCCGGTATCTGCCGTATTTGTGTTTCTGGGTGCCTTCTTCTATGCGATCGTTTACACCGTGTGGTTGAAGCGGCGCAGTTGGCTCAATATTGTCGTTGGCGGCCTGGCCGGCAGCTTTGCCGTATTGGCGGGTGCTGCGGCGGTTGATCCCGCCCTCGGACCTCTGCCGTTGTTGCTCGCCGCGGTGCTGTTCCTGTGGACGCCGCCGCATTTCTGGAGTCTGGCTATCGCCAACCAGGCAGAGTATGCCGCCGCAGGTGTTCCCATGCTGCCGGTTGTGGTGGGTGCTCATCGCGCCGCGAAGATTGTTTTCTGGAGTACGGTGGCGCTGGCGGTAACCGCCCTGTTACCCATCTGGTTTGGCGCGGGAGTCATCTACTTGTTTGGCGCATCGGTCGGGGGTGGTTTCTTTGTTTACAAGGCGTGGTTGCTGGCCAAGGCACCTTCGCGCAAGACTGCCATGGCGTCCTTTTTCGCATCCCTGATTCAACTGACTTTGTTGCTGGTCGCTTCGACCATTGACAGCCTGGTTGCGTGAGGATGTGACGGGTGGGTTCACCATGAGTGTCTTGCTTTCCAAATCCCGCTCCGTCGTGAAGATTGGGGCAACTGGTTTGCTCCAGCTTCTGGCAGGCGTTGTTCTGCTGGTTTCCAGTGCATCGCATTGCCTTGCGCAGTCCAGTGACAGTGCCACCCCGGTGGCTTTGGATCAAAAGACCGCACTGCGCGTGAGTCAGTCCGTCATTGGAACCATTCCAAGTGACTACACGTTTCAGGACCGCGAGGGTCGGCCTGTGCGGCTCTCCCAATACCGGGGCAAGCCGTTGCTGGTGAGCTTTATCTACACGGGTTGCTTTCAGGTTTGTCCCCTCACGACACGCTCTTTGCAGAGCGCAGTCGAGGCGGGGAGGGACTTCTTTGGCACCGATCAATTCAATATTGTCAGCATCGGATTCAACCAGCCGGCAGACTCTCCCCAGTCACTCAAGGCCTTTGCCCGTCAGTACCGCATTGACGTTCCAAACTGGGAGTTCCTGAGCCCCCATACATCCATTGTTGAACGGCTGACACGCGAATTCGGGTTTAGCTACCTGTCCAATCCAGCCGGCTTCGACCACATACTGCAAGCGACGTTATTGGATGCTGAGGGCCGCATCTACCGGCAGATTTATGGAGACGATCTGACGGCCGATTCCATTGGCGCACCCATTCGCCAATTGCTCACCAATGCGCCAGTGGAACGACAACTGGGGTTGGATGACCTGATCGA
>JAVBYK010000257.1 GCA_030824095.1 bacterium | reverse complement strand
TCCTCGGCCACCTTGCCGGAATCACCCTGGTTGCGGTCCGGGTGATGCTTCATTGCCAGCTTGCGATAAGCCTTCTTGATGTCCTCGTCAGAGGCATTCTTGGGGACACCCAGAATTTCGTAAAAGTCTCTTTTAGCCATGGTTGCCAGACTGTGTTGGTCTTTGATTCGTTGCGCAAACTTGATGCAAAACGCCGCGCCGACGATTCCTGAAGAATCATTCGGGCGCGGCGCGCCAATTCAACACGCGAGGAGCGTGCCAACCAGCTGATTTAGCCCTTCTTGACTTCCTTGACTTCGGCGTCCACCACGTTGTCGTCGGCCGCCTGGCCTGCGGAGGATGCGCCGCCGGCATGCGCCTGGTCACCGCCGGTGGGTTGTGCACCACCTTCGGCAGCCTGCTTGGCCTGCATGTCAGCGTACATCTTCTCGCCCAGTTTCTGGCTGGCGGTCATCAGAGCCGTGTTCTTTTCATCAATGGCGGCCTTGTCGTCACCCTTGATGGCTTCTTCCAGGTCCTTGATGGCGGCTTCAATCTTTTCCTTTTCGCCGGCTTCGAGCTTGTCGCCGTACTCGGTCAGGCTCTTCTTCACGCTGTGCACGCTGGAGTCGGCCTGGTTCTTGGACTGCACCAGTTCCAGCTTACGCTTGTCGTCGGCGGCATTCAGTTCGGCATCCTTCACCATCTGCTGGATTTCGGCTTCCGACAGACCGGAGTTGGCCTTGATTGTGATCTTGTTTTCCTTGCCAGTGCCCTTGTCCTTGGCGCCGACGTGCAGGATGCCGTTGGCGTCGATGTCGAACGACACTTCGATCTGGGGCGTGCCGCGGGCTGCGGGTGGAATGCCTTCGAGGTTGAACTCGCCCAGCATCTTGTTGCCGGCAGCGATTTCGCGCTCACCCTGGAACACCTTGATCGTCACGGCCGGCTGGTTGTCTTCAGCAGTCGAGAAGGTCTGCGCGAACTTGGTAGGGATCGTGGTGTTCTTGCTGATCATCTTGGTCATGACTCCGCCCATAGTCTCAATACCCAGGCTCAGAGGCGTCACGTCCAGCAGCAGCACGTCCTTACGGTCGCCGGACAGCACCTGGCCCTGAATGGCGGCGCCAACGGCCACGGCTTCGTCGGGGTTCACGTCCTTGCGGGGTTCCTTGCCGAACAGCTCCTTGACCTTTTCCTGCACCTTGGGCATGCGGGTCATGCCGCCGACCAGGATCACGTCATGGATGTCGGAGGCGGAAACGCCTGCGTCCTTCAGTGCGGTGCGGATCGGGGCAATGGTGCGCTCGATCAGCTCTTCAACCAGGCTTTCCAGCTTGGCGCGGGTCAGCTTGATGTTCAGGTGCTTGGGACCGGACGCATCGGCTGTCACATAGGGCAGGTTGATGTCGGTCTGAGCGCTGCTGGACAGCTCAATCTTGGCCTTCTCAGCGGCTTCCTTCAGGCGTTGCAGGGCCAGTACGTCCTTGCCCAGGTCCACGCCCTGTTCCTTCTTGAACTCGGAGATGATGAAGTCGATGATGCGCTGGTCAAAGTCTTCGCCGCCCAGGAAGGTGTCACCGTTGGTGGACAGCACTTCGAACTGCTTTTCACCATCGACATCGGCGATCTCGATGATGGACACGTCGAACGTACCGCCACCCAAGTCGTACACGGCGATCTTGCGGTCACCCTTTTCGTTCTTGTCCAGGCCAAAGGCCAGGGCAGCGGCAGTGGGTTCGTTGATGATGCGCTTGACATCCAGACCGGCGATGCGGCCGGCGTCTTTGGTCGCCTGGCGCTGTGCGTCGTTGAAGTAGGCCGGAACCGTGATCACGGCGTCGGTCACTTCTTCGCCGAGGTAGTCTTCGGCGGTCTTCTTCATCTTGCGCAGGATGTCGGCGCTGACCTGCTGGGGTGCCATGCGGTTGCCGCGCACTTCGACCCAGGCGTCGCCATTGTCGGCAGCGGCAATCTTGTAAGGCATCAGGTCGATGTCTTTTTGCACTTCTTTTTCGGTGTACTTGCGGCCAATCAGGCGCTTCACCGCGTACAGCGTGTTCTTGGGGTTGGTGACCGACTGGCGCTTGGCGGACGCGCCAACCAGCACTTCGCCGTCTTCCTGGTAGGCGATGATGGAAGGCGTCGTTCGCGCGCCTTCGGCGTTCTCGATCACCTTGGCGGTGTTGCCTTCCATGATGGCCACGCACGAATTGGTGGTGCCGAGGTCAATGCCGATAATTCTTCCCATGGTTTACTCCTGCTATTTTGAAAATTCAGATGGGGGTCACTTGAAGCCGGTTTTCCGATTTTCAAGTCCCGCGTAGGGTTTTTGGCTGCGTTACAGGCAGCTTTTTTTATTTGGGTGCTGAAACGGTAACCAGAGCCGGGCGCAGTACGCGGTCTGCAATGGAATAGCCCTTTTGCAGCAGGCCAACGACGGTATTGGCTTCCTGCTCCGAGGGCACCACGCTGATGGCCTGGTGCTGGTGTGGATCGAACTTGGTGCCCGGTGTCGGAGCAATGGCAACAACCTTGTTGCGCTCCAGTGCGGCAACCAACTGGCGCAGGGTGGCCTGGGCACCTTCGCGGATCTGCTCGGCTGTGGCGTCCTTGATCACCAGACCGGCTTCCAGGCTGTCGGCCACCGGCAGCAGGCTTTCGGCAAAGCTCTCTACGGCAAACTTGCGGGCCTTGGAGATTTCATCCTCGGCACGGCGCCGGGCATTCTCGGCGTCGGCCTTGGCACGCAGGTATTGGTCGGCCAGATCGGCACTCTTGGCTTGCAAGGCAGCCAGGTCGGCTTGCACCTGGGCCAGCGACTCGGCGTCGGAAACCGGGGGGGATGCGTTCATGTCTTCAGTGCTTTGGTAGGCCGCGTCGAGGGCCTCGGATGGGGGGGTAGAGGGCTTGTCGGACATGCAAGTGGGTGAAGTCGATACTTCTGGTTCAAAAGGGTGAGCCCAGTAGTTGGGGCTCATCCAGGCAATTCAAGAGCGCAGGGAGCCTTTTTTTGGCAGCCTGCAGACTTACTTGACAGGAATCAACCCGAAGTGCCCAGCAGCTCGACGTCGAACTTCAGGGTCGCATTGGGTGGAATCACGCCACCGGCGCCACGGGCGCCGTAGCCCAGTTCGGCGGGAATGATGAGTGTGCGAGCGCCACCGACCTTCATGCCGGCCACGCCTTCGTCCCAACCACGGATCACCATGCCGGCACCCAGGTGAAACACGAACGGATCATTGCGATCCTTGGAGGAGTCAAACTTGGCACCCTGGGTGCCGTTGTTGTACAGCCAGCCGGTGTAATGCACGGTGACACTTTGGCCCTTGGCGGCAACGGCTCCGGTTCCTTCGGTCGTGTCCTCGTATTGCAGTCCGGTCGCGGTGGTGATCATGGGAGTCCTTTTCTGTCAGTGGTTGCGCTGGGCGCCCAGGCTTGCTGTGGCGTGCCCAAAGTGGCTGCAGGCGGGAGTAACCCGCCTGCAAAGGGAGGAATTATGCCGCAGACAAAAAAAAGACAGGCAGCGCCTGTCTCATTTTTGGGGCCAAATGGCCGCTGCAACCGGGTCTAGCTGGCCTTTTTGGCCTGGCTGCTGGCCCACTTGCCGGCAAATGCCTGCAAGTCGCCCAGGCGTTTGAGTAAATCGGCACCGGTGGATGTCACGGCATAGCCTTCGCTGCCATGCGTCATCAGACCGGCTTCGCGCAATTCCTTGATGCGGGTGTTCAGGGTATTGGGTGTGATGCTGCCAACGCTGTCCTGCAGCAGTCGAAATGTCTGGGCATGACCGTCACGCAGGGCCCACAGCACGCGCATCGCATAGCGGGACTCCAGCAGACTCAGCAACTGGCCGATGGCGACCGATTCTTTCGAACTCATTGATTACCTCTCCTCGATTCGGTTTTTCTGGACGACCAACTGCTAGTCCCCACTGGCCGCCAGCGGGATCCCGCGCACGGCATATTACATCAGGCGAAACTATATCGCAGTTTTCCCCATGCTACAAGTTTCATAGCTAGTTTCATTGCCGGCAGGGGGACCCTGTGGTTGCTTGTCAGTCGGGGGGTGAGGTGTTAAGGTTGCGCGGAGCAATATTGACGGTGCAGTGTTTTGGAGAATTCCATGGTGTTTAACTTTGAACAGGTTCACAACTACTTCGAGCGCCTCGTTTTTGAGGAAGTTGCCCGCCGCTCGGAAGCGCACCCGGAGTTCACATCCGACATGTTGGGTGACGTGGCCTGTGTGGCGCTGAACCGACTGCCGGCGCGCTATGTGCGCCACGATGTGGACATGATGTTCTACCTGACCGAGCAGGAGCGTCACGCCATTGAAACGGCGTTGGACGATGCACTGAAGTTCGGCTTCGACTTTGTGTTGGAGCGCAGCACCCGCTTGGTGCCCCGCTAGATCGCCAGGGTCGCTTCCACCTTGGCCCGAAGGGCCGCGCCAACCTCTGGGAGCACACCAAACCAGGCCTCGAAGGCCGGTCGCGCCTGGTGCAGCAGCATGCCCAAGCCATTGATCGTGGGGTTGCCGAGCCGGCGTGCAGACGCCAGCAGCGGTGTTTCCATCGGCACATAAATAATGTCCGAGACCAGCGCATCCACAGGCAACAGGTCCAGGCGCAGGTCCAGTTCCTGCTCGCCATGCATGCCCTGGTTGGTGGTGTTGACCAGCAGGGCGGCGCCTTCGAGCGCTGCGTGGCGCTCGTCCCAGGGGATGGCACGCACCGGCCCACCAAATTCAGCCGCCATGTCTTGCGCCTTGGCAGCACTGCGGTTGGACAGGCGGATCTCCGGTACACCCTGATCAATCAGGCCAGCGAGGACTGCGCGCGCGGCACCTCCAGCACCAATCACCACCGCCGGGCCGCTCGCAGGGCGCCAGTCGGGCTGCTCCTGCATCAGGCTGTGAATATAGCCAAAGCCATCGGTGTTGCGACCAGTGAGTGACCCGTCCGCTTCCACCACGATGGTGTTGATCGCGCCGATGCGTGCGGCTATCGGCTCCACCCGGTCTACCAGCTTCAGTGCTTCAACTTTGTGTGGAATGGTCAAGTTGCAACCGGCGAAGCCCAGTACGGGCAACGCGCGCAGGGCCTGCTCCAGATTGTCGGGCTGCACCGGCAACAGCACGTAGGCGCCACGCAGGCCGTGTTCGGCGATCCAGTGGTTGTGGATGACCGGTGAGCGCGAGTGCGCCACCGGCCAGCCCATGACCCCAGCCAGCTTGTAATGGCGGTCGTTTGCCATCGGCGCGCGGGCTTACAGGTTGTCGGTAAAGCTGCGCAGCTTGTCCGAACGGCTGGGGTGTTTGAGCTTGCGCAAGGCCTTGGCTTCGATTTGGCGGATGCGTTCGCGGGTCACGTCAAACTGCTTGCCAACTTCTTCCAGCGTGTGGTCGCTGGTCATCTCGATACCGAAGCGCATGCGCAGCACCTTGGCTTCGCGCGGCGTCAGGCTGTCCAGGATGTCCTTGACCACGTCACGCAGGCCGGCCTGCATCGCGGCTTCCATGGGCGCGGTGTTGGCACCGTCTTCGATGAAGTCGCCCAGGTGGCTGTCGTCATCGTCACCGATGGGTGTTTCCATGGAGATCGGTTCCTTGGCGATCTTCATGATCTTGCGGATCTTGTCTTCCGGGATCTCCATGCGCTCGGCCAACACGCTGGCATCGGGCTCAAAGCCAAATTCCTGCAGGTGCTGACGGCTGATGCGGTTCATCTTGTTGATGGTTTCGATCATGTGCACCGGAATCCGGATGGTGCGCGCCTGGTCCGCAATGGAGCGGGTGATGGCCTGGCGAATCCACCAGGTGGCGTAGGTCGAGAATTTGTAACCACGGCGGTATTCAAACTTGTCCACCGCTTTCATCAAACCGATGTTGCCCTCCTGGATCAAATCCAGGAACTGCAGACCACGGTTGGTGTACTTCTTGGCAATCGAAATTACCAAGCGCAAGTTGGCCTCGATCATTTCCTTCTTGGCGGCGCGCGAGGCGTATTCGCCGGCGTTCATGCGCTTGTTGATGTCCTTCAACTGGTCCAGCGGCACCACGACCTTGGCTTGCAGGTCGGTCAGCTTTTGCTGCAGGTCCTGCACGGGCGGAATGTTGCGGCCCATGACCGCGCTCCAAGACTTGCCGGCAGAGGCCTGCTTCTCGATCCACTTCAGATTCAACAACTGGCTGGCTACGCGGTTGCCGTTCTTGTCACGGCCACTGAATTCGGCAATGAACTGTTCCTGCGGGTAGCCGCACTTGTCCACAATGATGCGGCGCAGCTCGCGCTCTTTCTTGCGGATGTCATCGACCTGGCCACGCACCATGTCGCACAGCTTTTCAATCGCCTTGGCGGTGAAGCGGATGGACATCAGCTCTTCGCTCAGCGCCTTCTGGGCGGTGATGTAGTGTGGTGTGCCGTAGCCTTCCTTGTCGTAGACCTTGTGCACTTTTTCGAACAGCTCGCGCAGCCGGTCGAAGCGCGACAAAGCTTCTTTCTTCAGCTCTTCCAGCTTCTTGGTCAGCGCCTTGGAGCCGCCTTTGCCGTCGTCGTCATCATCGGCATCGAACTCGTCGAAGTCTTCTTCGGCCACGTAATCGTCGGCCTCGTTGGGGTTGGAGAAGCCGTCGACGATGGTGGTGATGACCACCTTGCCTTCGCGGATGTCTTCACCCAGGCGCAGGATTTCAGCGATGGTGGCAGGAGAGGCGGAGATCGCCTCCATCATGGCCATCAGGCCGCCCTCGATGCGCTTGGCGATTTCGATTTCGCCTTCGCGGGTCAGCAGCTCAACCGTGCCCATTTCGCGCATGTACATACGCACGGGGTCGGTGGTGCGGCCGAACTCGCTGTCCACGGTGGACAGGGCAGCTTCGGCTTCTTCCTCGGCTTCTTCCGGGGTAGCTGCCGTGGACACATTGTTGTTCAGCAACAGCGTCTCGGCGTCCGGCGTTTGTTCGTACACCGCCACGCCCATGTCGTTCAACATGGAAATCACCACTTCCAGCGTTTCCGCGTCGACCAGTTTGTCGGGCAGGTGGTCGGAGATTTCGCCGTGCGTCAGGTAGCCGCGGGTCTTGCCCAGCGTGATCAGGGCCTTGAGGCGCTGGCGACGTTTGGCAATGTCTTCTTCGGACAGGACGGTTTCGTCCAGTCCAAATTCCTTCATCAAGGCGCGTTCCTTGGCCTTGCTGATCTTCATGCGCAGGGGCTTGACCTTCTCGCCAGGGGCTGCGGCAACTTCCGGTTCACCCACCAGATCGGCTTCAATGTCCGCCATGTCCAGATCGTCACCGCTGGACTCCGTTGCATTCTTGGGTTTGCGTCCCCGCTTGGCGCCGGTCTTGGCTGGCGCGCTGGATTCCGCAGCTGCCGCCTTGGGGGGGCGTCCGGGCTTTTTCTTCGTGGCGGCTGCCGCGTTGAGCAGGGCGTCAGCCGATTCCTTCAGGAGTTGGGCCTTGGATTTGGTGACGGGTGGTTTCGAGGCTGGCACGGGCTTGGCTTTCTTATCGGACTTGGACGGGGACTGAACAGCTTTGACAGATTTTTGAGCAGGCATGCGAGAACCTCAGATCATCAAAAAAACGGGCGAACAGAGCGGGTGCCGTCTACACCGCGGAGCGCGGGTGAAGTTGGCATGGCGGGAAATGGAATCGATGCCGTTTCCCAAGCTGGCAAGATGGGAGGGCGAACATTTGGAATGCAGTCCTTGCGGTAAGGTGGCCGGTTGTGATCTTGTCAACGCTTTGGCCTGGCCCGGAGGTGCTGCTGTCGCTCTTGCCGAAACAACCTAGTAGTATAACGTGAAATTGCAATATTTCCAGCTTTCTATCGCCGAAATGTGCTATGCAGCAAATGGCCCGCGATTGCCGCTTTCGGGCTGCGATAGGCGAACTAGAGTTGTGCACGGAGGTGGTGCTCCATGCCTGCAGTAGTTCGTTTCGTGTGTGTCCGGTTGGTCGCCTGGATGGGTATGGCCCTTCTGTGGCTATTGGGTGGCCTATCCGCACAGGCACTGGAGGTAGCAGCCCTGACCGAATCCCTGCCGCCGCTCAATTACGAGCAGGATGGCCGGGTGGTCGGCTTTTCCAGCGAATTGCTGGACCTGATGGCCCGGGAGGCCGACATCACCGTCCACAAGCAGGTGCTGCCATGGTCGCGGGCCTACGACATGGTAGGCCGCCAGGCCAACTCACTGATTTATTCGTTGGCCCGCACACCGGAGCGCGAGGCCCTGTTCCAATGGGTGGGTCCCATCAGCGAACGGCGCATCCTGCTGTACCGGCACCGTGATCGGCCCGACATCAACCTCAAGACGCTGGACGACGCGCGGCCCTACCGCATTGGCGTGGCGCGCGATTCGGCATCGGCCAAGGCGTTGACCAAGCAGGGCTTTGTCATCAACGGCCTGCAGGACACGCTAGGCCCCGGGCTGGATCTGGGCTCCAACGACGAACTGAACATGAAGAAGTTCATCGCCCGGCGATTTGAGCTGCTGGTGTCGCTGGATTGGGCAGCCGCCTACAACGCGAAGAATGCCGGGCTTTCGCCGGACGATTTGCAGCCCGTGTGGGTGCTGGACGACAGCCTGTCCTACTGGTATGGCGTGAATATGGCCACCGACCCGGACGTGGCCAAAAGGCTCAATGCCGCGCTGCAACGTCTCAAGGCCGACGGGCGCTACCTGCAGCTGAAGCAGAAATACCTGCCCCGGGTCACCAAATAACTCTGGTGCTGCCGGCGTCAACCGGCTGGGCGGATGGCAAGTTCGAGTTGCAGGCGCCGGTTGTGCAGTTCGCGGTAGCGCCCCAGAGCCGCTGGGTCTTCGGTTGAGTCCGCAATCGCCTGCGTCTCCTGCTCTTTGATGCGGTCTATCAGCATGCGGTTGAGCAGGTCGCGCAGTTCCGGAGCGGATTCGCCAGCAGCATCGTCCAAGGTTCCGGCCACCACAGTGGGATCGGCCATCAGGCGCAGGGCCAGGTCTTCGGCATCGTGGCCACGCAGTTCATCGCGCAGCGCGCCCCAGGCCAGAGGGCCGTGTTCGTGCAACTGCGCCTCCAGCCATGCCAACAGCGGGCCATGCGGCGCCGGCAGCTCGCACAGCAGCGCATGGTCTTCGTTGGATAGCCCCTCCCACAACTCGCTGTGGCCCAGCAGGATGCGGGTGGCGTGGTCGGCGCGCGTGGCCAGCGGACCGCGCAGGGGCGGGCGAAACGGACGATCACGCTCCCATTTGCCTTTGCCGTCCCATTTGCCCTTTCCCTTCCACTCACCTTTGCCCTCCCATTTGCGTTGGGTCTTCCAGGCGTCCGGGTCCTTGCCGTCCAGTGGATGGTTCCAGGTGCCTTCTGTGGCGCCGTAGTCGCTGAAATCCTCCGGTCGCCAATCGCCGTGCGGGCCTGCGGATGGCGCCTGAGCCTGGCCCTGGTTGTGGCCCCTGGGGCCGGCATGGGCCCACAGGTCGCCCAACTTCTGGCTGTCGATCTGAACCTGGGTGGCAATCTCGCCCAGCAGCTGCAGCTTCAGGGCGCCCTCGGGCAGCAGGCTCCACAGCGGCTTGGCGTTGCTGGACATGTGGGCGCGGCCCTCGGCGCTGTCCAGGTCGCAGCCTTCACGCGCGGCTTCGAGCAGGAAGCGCGACAGCGGCGTGGCCTCGCTCACATACTGGGCAAAGGCTTCCTGGCCATGGGCGCGGATGAAGCTGTCGGGGTCGTGCTCGTCGGGCAGGAACAGGAACTTGATCGAGCGCACATCGGTGGCGTAGGGCAGGGCGGCATCCAGCGCCTTGCGTGCGGCGCGCCGTCCGGCGGCATCGCCGTCAAAGCTGAACACCACCGAGTCGGTGAAGCGGAACAGCTTGTGCACATGGTCGGCGGTGCAGGCCGTGCCCAGCGTGGCCACGGCGTTGGGGAAACCCAGCTGCGCCAGCGCCACCACGTCCATATAGCCCTCGGTCACCAGCACATAGCCATGCTCGCGCAGTGCGTTGCGCGCCTCGAACAG
>JAVBYK010000359.1 GCA_030824095.1 bacterium | reverse complement strand
GGAGCAGGCCCGGGCCGTCATCACCACCTGGAGCGGCTATGCACCAACACCCCTGTGTGCCTTGCCCGCCCTGGCGCGCGACGCCGGTGTGGCCAGCATCCACTACAAGGACGAAGGGGCCCGCTTTGGCCTGGGCAGCTTCAAGGCGCTGGGCGGAGCGTACGCCGTGGCGCGCCTGCTGTGCCGCGAGCTGGGCCAGCGCCTGGGCCGCAGCGTGATCCATGCCGAGCTGCAGAGCGACCCGGCGCTGCGCCAGGCCAGCGCCGACATCACCGTCACCTGCGCCACCGACGGCAACCACGGCCGCTCAGTGGCCTGGGGCGCGCAGATGCTGGGCTGCCGCTGCGTCATCTACATCCACGCCACGGTGAGCGAGGGGCGCAAAGAGGCCATTGCCCGCTACGGCGCCCAGGTGGTGCGCACCGCCGGCAACTATGACGACTCGGTGCAGCAGGCCGACCGCGACGCCAAGGCCAATGGATGGTTCGTGATCTCCGACACCTCCTACCCCGGCTACATGGACATCCCGCGTGATGTGATGCAGGGCTACCAGCTGATGGTGCACGAGGCGGTGAGCGCGCTGCCGCAGTGGCCCACGCATGTGTTTGTGCAAGCGGGCGTCGGTGGTTTTGCGGCGGCGGTGTGCGCGTACTTTTGGGAGCGCAACGTAGAGCAGCGCCCGGTGTTCGTGGTGGTGGAGCCGCAGCAGGCCGACTGCCTGCTGCAAAGCGCGCGCGCCGGTGCCGTGGTCGCCGTCAAGGGCGACCTGGACACGCTGATGGCCGGCCTGGCCTGCGGCGAGGTCTCCCTGCTGGCGTGGGACGTTCTGGCCACCGGCGCCAACGCCTTCTGCACCATCCCCGATGCGGCCGCTGTGGACGGCATGCGCCTGCTGGCCGACCCGCAGCGGGGTGACCCGGTGATCGTGGCCGGCGAGTCCGCCGTGGCGGGCCTGGCCGCGGCCCTGCTCGCTGCGCAAGACAAGGACGCCCGTGCGGCACTTAGCTTGGGGCCGGATAGCCGCGTGCTGCTGTTTGGCAGCGAGGGCGATACCGACCCTGCGCTGTACCAGCAACTGGTGGGCCGCAGCGCCGCCCAAGTCCTCGCAGATGGGTCCCCCGCGTGACCACACCACAGATCAACGGCCAGCGCCTGCTGGACAGCCTGCAAGCGCTGGGCCAGATCGGCGCGCTGCCCGGCGGCGGCGTGAACCGCCTGGCCCTGACCGATGCCGACCGCGCGGGTCGTGACTGGACGGTGGCACGCATGCGCGAACTCGGCATGCGCGTCGACATCGACGCCATCGGCAATATCGTTGGCACCTACCCCGGCACCGAAGACCTGCCCCCGGTGATGGTCGGTTCGCACATCGACACCGTGCGCACCGGTGGCCTGTATGACGGCAACTACGGCGTTCTGGCCGGTCTGGAAGTGATTGCCACGCTGCGCGCGGCCGGCCTGCAAACCCGCCGCCCACTGGCCGTGGCCGTGTTCACCAACGAGGAAGGCGCGCGCTTCCAGCCCGACATGATGGGCAGCCTGGTCTATGTGGGCGGCATGCCGTTGCAGGATGCACTGGCCACCTGCGACGCCGATGGCGTGTCGGTGCAGGCCGAGCTGCAGCGCATCGGCTACCAGGGCACGGCCCCGGTGGGTGCGCCGGTGGTGGACAGCTATGTGGAGCTGCACATCGAACAGGGCCCGGTGCTGGAGCAGATGGGGCTGCAGATCGGCGTGGTCGAGGGCGTGCAAGGCATTTCGTGGACCGAGTTCACGGTGGAAGGCCAGTCCAACCACGCTGGCACCACACCCATGGCGCTGCGCCACGACGCGGCGCTGGTGGCAGCACAGGTCGCGGTGTTTGTGCGTGCGCTGAGTGCGCGCATGGGTGGCTGCCAACTGGCCACCGTGGGGGCCGTGCGGCTCAGCCCGAACCTGGTCAACGTCATCGCGCAAAAGGCGGTGTTCACGGTGGACCTGCGCAACACCGACGGCGCCGCACTGGCGCAGGCCGAACGGGATCTGCACGCCTACGCCCAGCAAGCCGCACAGGCTGAGGGGGTGCGCATCACCCATCGCACGCTGGCCCGCTTTGAGCCGGTGGCCTTTGACCCGATGGTGGTGAATCTGGTGGAGCAGCAAACCCAGGCCGTGGGTGCAAGCTACCAGCGCATGCCCAGCGGCGCCGGGCATGACGCGCAAATGCTGGCCCGCGTCTGTCCCAGTGCCATGGTCTTTGTGCCCAGCGCCGGTGGCCTGAGCCACAACGTGCGCGAGCACACCGAGCCGGCCGACCTGCAACGCGGCGCGCAGGTGCTGCTGCAGGTGGTGCTGGCACTGGCCAACCGAACCGACTCACTCAACTCCGACTGATTGACCTATGCCCCGCTATCTCAATGTTGCCCTCGGCCAGCTTGGCCCCATCCAGCGCGCCGACTCCCGCACCCAGGTGGTGACGCGCCTGTGCGATCTGATGCGCCAGGCCCATGCCGTGGGCGCGCAACTCATCGTCTTTCCGGAACTCGCGCTGACCACCTTCTTCCCGCGCTGGTACATCGAAGACGAGGCCGAGATCAACAGCTTCTTCGAACGTTCCATGCCCAACGCGGCTACGCAGCCGCTGTTCGATTTGTCCAAACAACTGGGTGTGGGCTTCTACCTGGGCTACGCCGAACTCGCCCAGGAGGCTGCTGGCGCGGTCCGCTACAACACCTCCATCCTGGTGGATCGCGCCGGGGAAATCGTCGCCAAGTACCGCAAGGTGCACCTGCCCGGCCACAAGGAACACGAGCCCTGGCGGCGCTTCCAGCACTTGGAGAAACGCTACTTCACACCCGGCACCGGCTGGGAGGTCACCCAAGCCTTCGGTGGCATCCTGGGCATGGCCATTTGCAATGACCGGCGCTGGGCCGAGACCTACCGCGTGATGGGCCTGCAGGGCGTGGAAATGGTGCTGATCGGCTACAACACCCCCGTGCACAACGCCCCGGCACCCGAGCATGACGACCTGTCGCTGTTCCACAACCAGCTCTCCATGCAGGCTGGCGCCTACCAGAACGGCACCTGGGTCGTGGGCGTGGCCAAAGCCGGGGTGGAAGAGGGCGTGGACAGCATTGGCGGCAGCTGCATCATCGCCCCGTCCGGCGAGGTGGTGGCGCGCTGCCTGACCAAGGGTGACGAGATGGCGATTGCTCGCTGCGATCTGGACTTCTGCGCTGTCTATAAACGCACCACGTTCAACTTTGATTTGCATCGGCAACCGCAGGCCTATGGGCTGATCACGCAGCGCAAGGGGGAGACGCTGGCGGCGGATGGGACGCCTCTGGCTGCGTCGCCCGCTGTTGCGAGCGCAGATTGACGGGCTCGGATAAACTGGCCCGGACCGAACGCCCGGGGATATTCTCTTCCTCTGGTGCCTGCCAAGTTCCTCTCACCGCACGCCATGTCACAGAAAATTCTTGCTTCCCTTTTCGCCCAGAAGTCGTGGGCCAATCGCGAACTGTTTGACGTGCTGGCCTCGGTCACTTCCGCTGAGCACGCGGCCTCGCTGCACACGGCGATCCGGACGCTCAACCACATCTATGTCGTCGATCGAATCTTCCGCGCCCACTTGGCTGGCGAGACGCACCCGTACACGGCGACCAATACGCCGGAGACACCTGAATTGGGTGCGCTGCACTTCGCTGTGGCTGAAACCGACCTCTGGTTCGAGAACTATGTTGCCTCCATCGACGGCCCGGCACTAGCAGAGCGTCTTGCCTTCCAGTTCACGGACGGTGACGCGGGAAAGATGACCCGAGAGGAGATGCTGTTCCATGTGCTCACCCATGGGTCCTACCATCGCGGCAATGTCGGCCAAATACTCAAGAGCATCTCGGTTGCGCCACCCCGCGATCTGCTCACCAAGTTCCTGCATGTTCGCGAACCATCGCGCCGGCAGGGCTGATCTGCCGAGCCGGTTTTTTTCGAGTAGCTATTGTTTTAGTAGCAATAAAGCCAATATCTACGAGGGCTAGAGGCTGTTTTTGCTTAAAGTGATTCCGCTGGGGTGGGCGACACGGCCCAGCGCTGCGGACTCCGTTGCAGGCAGATAGAATCCCGACCTTTGCACGGGAGTTCAACAACATGGTGCGTTTTGTTCTGGCCGGTTTTGCGGCCCTCATTCTTCTGACTGGCAACGCCGTGGCGGCGGCGGATCCTGCGCGGCATGCGCTGAGTGTGCCGGTTCTTGAGCGGCTGAAGGCGGCCGTCAAGGAAGGCGAGCGGGTCCTGCCTAAGACGGACGACAAGGACGATGCGGACCAGCCGACCGTGGAGGAGCTTGCCAAATCGCTGGACGCCACGCCCGGTGTCAAGGCACTGCTGGCACGCCACGGTTTTACCAGCCAGTCCTTTGCGCTGACGACGCTGGCCTATTTCCAGGCCGGGTTCTATTTGATGATGGAGCCGGCCATGGACAAGAAGAAGGCGGCGGAGTTGCGGGCTTCGTATCCCAAGGAAACACAGGGCAACATCGAGTTGCTGCGCAAGAACCCCAGACTGATGCAGCAGTGACCGCCGTCACCAGCTTCCCGCCCCTGTCGCGCCCTGGTGCCAGGGTGCTGATCCTGGGAAGCATGCCGGGAGTTGCGTCGCTCACGGCGCAGCAGTATTACGCCCATCCACGCAACAGTTTTTGGCCCATCATGGCCAGCATGGTGGGGCTGGACGCGACGGCCCCCTACGGGGAGCGGGTCGAGGCGCTGACGCGCGCAGGGATTGCGGTGTGGGATGTCTTGCAGAGTTGCGTTCGGCCGGGCAGTCTGGACAGTTCCATCCAGGCCGGCTCACGGGTTGCCAATGACTTTGCGTCATTTCTGGCGTTGCATCCGGGCATCAGGTGCATTGGCTTCAATGGCGCCGAGGCCCAGCGCAGCTTCAACCAGCATGTGCTGCCGGGTTTGGGCGTGCTGGGCATAGCCTGTGTCCGCCTGCCATCCACCAGTCCCGCGCATCCGATTCCGTTTGCGCAGAAGCTGGCAGCGTGGCAAGCGGCGCTGGGCGCTTACCGGGTAGATGCCGCTTAGAAGTGGTATTCGACGCGGACCATCGGGGTCTTGGCGAATGCGCCCTTACCGGCAACACCGTCGCTGTTGTTGCCAAACTTGTTCTTCCAGTATTGGTATTCCAGGCCTACCTTCAGCGTCTTCGGCGCAGCGCCGATGACGGGGCTCAGGTCGTACATGATCTGCATGTCGATGTTGGTCTCGGGGGCGCTATCGACACCAAACTCATTCTTACCCTTGGCGGCGATGAAGTTGGCAAAGCCCTCAAACGAGAAGCCGGATCCGCCCAGCGGAATGCCCCAGGCTGCGCCCAGCATCATGTGGGAGTCGTAGGTGTAGCGCGGTGTGGCCACGCGGGAGAACGTGCTGTAGGGCGCGTTGCTCTCAAACAGTGCCAGCAGGCTCAGGTTCAGGAAGCCGGGCACGTCCATCATGAACGTGGGGCCAACCACCAGCATGCGCTTCTTGGAGTTGTAGCCAGCGTCGGTCTTGGTGTTGTAGTCAAAACCGGCGGTGATGCCCATGCCGCGCACGGGGCCGAACTTGTAGGGCGAGCCGGTGAGTTTTTCCAGGTCCAGCGTGTGGCGGTAGACGATGTACACCTCTTGTGCGCCGGTGCCAGCACCCGCGCTGGAGGGGTCCTTGTTGTCGGACATCAGCATGTCCACATTGAAGAAGTTGGAGCCGTACTTGTAGCCACTGACGTGGTTCAGGTTGATGATGTCCTTGCTGATGGCATTGGCGTTGAAGGGCTCGGCGTAGTCGGTGCCGTAGCGGTAGCCGATGGAGGTGTCGCTCCAGGTTGCGGCCTGCGTGGCAAATGCGCAAGTGAGGGCGGCTGTGCCCAGGATGGTGCGTGTAACTATTTGGTGCATCATGATGTTTTCCGGGTGGAGTTGATAGGGAGTGGGCTGATATCCACACCGCCATGATGCAATTTGCGGGCCAAGTGTATACAAAATCAGGCACCGTTCTTGCTCAGTGGTTGGGCACCTGTATCAACCACCCACCTCCCCGGAGTCACCATGCAAAAACGCAGTTTCCTCAAGGCCACAGCCGCCACGTTCGTGGCATTGGCCGCCAGCCTGGCCCACGCGCAGACCACCCCCATCAAGTTCCAGCTGGACTGGCGCTTCGAGGGGCCCTCGGCCCTGTTCCTGACGCCCGCCGCCAAGGGCTACTTCAAGGACGTCAAGCTGGACGTGACCATCGACGCCGGCAACGGCTCGGGCGGCACGGTCACCCGCGTGGCCTCTGGCGCCTATGACATGGGCCTGGCCGATCTGGCGGCTTTGATGGAATTCCATGCCAACAATCCCGACGCACCCAACAAACCGGTGGCCGTGATGATGGTCTACAACGACACGCCCGCCTCGGTGATGGCGCTCAAGAAATCAGGCATCAAGACGCCTGCCGACCTGAGCGGCAAGAAGCTGGGTGCGCCGGTGTTTGATGCTGGGCGCAAGGCCTTTCCCATCTTCGCCAAGGCCAATGCCGTGACGGGCTTCACCTGGACTGCGATGGACCCTCCGCTGCGCGAAACCATGCTGGTGCGTGGTGACGTGGATGCCATTACCGGCTTTACCTTTACCTCGCTGCTGAACCTGGAAGCGCGTGGCGTGAAGGCGGCTGATGTGGTCGTCATGCCCTACCCGGACTTTGGCGTCAAGCTGTATGGCAATGCCATCATCGTGTCGCCCAAGCTGCTGAAGGAGAATCCGGCCGCAGTCAAGGCGTTCCTGAGCGCCTTCACCAAGGGTGTGAAGGACGTGCTGGCCAACCCGGCGGCGGCCATTGCCGACGTCAAGGCGCGCGACGGCATCATCAATGTGGACCTGGAAACCCGCCGCCTCAAGCTGGCGATTGACACCGTGGTCAACAGCCCCAACGCCCGTGCCGAAGGCTTTGGCCAGGTCAATGCCCCGCGTCTGGCTCTGATGGCCAGCCAGGTGTCGGATGCATTTACCACCAAGACCCGCATCAACCCCGACGTGGTGTGGAACGGTGCCTACCTGCCGTCGAAGGCGGAACTCGCCATCCTGCCCAAGAAGTAGGACAGCGTGCATGAACACCGTGAATGACGACAACGCGGCGTCCTGGTTTGTCGACTTCCAGGACGTCTGGCTGGCCTACAACAACGAGCTGCTGCAGCAGAACCACTTTGCGGTGGAGGCCATCGACCTGAAGGTGCGCCAGGGCGAGTTCATCGCCATCGTCGGGCCATCGGGCTGCGGCAAGTCCACCTTCATGAAGCTCACCACCGGGCTGAAGATGCCGTCCATGGGCAAGATCCTGATCGACGGCCAGCCGGTGACGGGGCCGCTGAAGATATCGGGCATGGCGTTCCAGGCGCCGTCCCTGCTGCCCTGGCGCACTACGGTGGACAACGTGCTGCTTCCGCTGGAGATTGTGGAGCCCTTTCGCAGTCAGTTCAAGGCCAAGCGCAAGGAGTATGAAGAGCGTGCCCGCAAGCTGCTGCAGAAGGTGGGGCTGGGCGGCTACGAGGACAAGTTCCCGTGGCAGCTCTCGGGTGGCATGCAGCAGCGCGCCAGCATTTGCCGCGCGCTGATCCACGAGCCCAAGATGCTGTTGCTGGATGAACCCTTTGGTGCACTGGACGCCTTCACGCGCGAGGAGTTGTGGTGCATCCTGCGCGATCTGTGGACCGAGCAGCGGTTCAATGTGATCCTGGTCACGCACGATCTGCGCGAATCGGTTTTCCTGGCCGACACGGTGTATGTCATGAGCAAGAGCCCGGGCCGCTTTGTGGTGCGCCGCGAGATCGAGTTGCCGCGCCCCAGGGACTTGGAGGTGACCTACACCAAGGAGTTCTCCGACATCGTGCACGAGTTGCGGGGCCACATTGGTGCCATTCGCCAAACTGGTGCACACACAACTGCCTGAAGGGTTCACATGAACAAGAAACTGATAGAGACGTGGGCTCCGTGGATCCTGCTGGTGGTGTTTATCCTGCTGTGGCAAATCCTGTGCTCGGCGCTGGATGTGTCGGAGTTCATCTTCCCAAGCCCCTGGCGCATCTGGACCCAGTTTCTGGAGTTCAGGGACATCATCGCTGCCCACGCCTGGCGCACCTTCTGGGTGACGATGGTCGGCTTCGGGATTGCCATTGTGGTCGGTGTGTTGCTCGGGTTTGTGATTGGCAGTTCGCGCCTGGCCTATGCGGCCGTCTACCCGCTGATGACCGGTTTCAATGCCCTGCCCAAGGCGGCGTTTGTGCCGATTCTGGTGGTGTGGTTCGGCATTGGCGTCGGCCCCGCGATTCTGACCGCCTTCCTGATCAGCTTTTTTCCCATCATGGTCAACATCGCCACCGGCCTGGCTACGCTGGAGCCGGAACTGGAAGACGTGCTGCGGGTGCTGGGTGCCAAGCGCTGGGACGTGCTGGTCAAGGTGGGGCTGCCGCGCTCCATGCCGTACTTCTATGGTTCGCTGAAGGTGGCCATCACGCTGGCCTTTGTCGGCACTACCGTGTCCGAAATGACGGCAGCCAATGAAGGCATCGGCTATCTGCTGATCTCCGCCGGCTCGGCCATGCAGATGGGGCTGGCGTTTGCGGGATTGGTGGTGGTTGGGGCCATGGCCATGGTGATGTATGAGCTGTTCAGCGTGATTGAAAAGCACACCACCGCCTGGGCGCACCGGGGCTCACAAGGCCATTGAGCACGGGGCTAAGAAAAAATCCCCCGCATCCGGGAGGATGCGGGGGACAAACACAGGAACCTCATCGCTTGAAAAGGGCCTGAGAAACCCATTTACACATGAGCAACTTTGATGCCAAGTTGGTGCATGGCGATGGCGGCGGGTGTTCTCAGTAGGGATTCTTGAATCCCAGCCGCGCCATGATCTCGGTCTCGCGCAGCTCCATGACCTGGGCATCCTCCTCCAGTTCATGGTCCCAGCCCTGGGCGTGCAGGATGCCGTGCACGATCAGGTGGGCGTAGTGGGCTTCCAGCGTTTTCTTTTGCTCCTTCGCCTCCTTGGCGACCACGGGCGCGCACAGCACCAGGTCGGCCGTGACCACGGGCTCCTGGGTGTAATCAAAGGTCAGCACGTTGGTGGCGTAGTCCTTCTTGCGGTACTCGCGGTTCAGTGCCTGGCCCTCTTCGGCATCCACAATGCGCACCGTGATTTCTGCGTCCGTCTGCAGCGCGTGGCGAATCCATTTCCTGACTCGGTGGCGGGGCAGGGCGGCGCGGTGTGGGTCGGGCTTGGCGACAGAACTGAATTGCAGGGAGAGGGTGAGTTCGGGCAGCATGGTGATAGCTAGGGGGTTCAAGGTTTGACGAGTGAGCGGCGTCCCGGCGTGCGGGTCTTTGGCAGGCCCACGCGGGGCAGTTCTGGTTCTTCCTCGGGGATGGCAATGGCCGGCAGCTCGTTCAGGCGCGCGGCGTCGTAGGCGTCCACCACACGGGCGACCAGGGGGTGGCGCACGATGTCGGCGCTGGTCAATTGGGTGATGGCAATGCCCGGCACGCGACGCAGCACACGCTCGGCATCCACCAGGCCACTGAGCTGGGTCTTGGGCAGGTCGATCTGGGTCAGGTCGCCGGTAATCACTGCCTTGGCGCCAAAGCCTATGCGGGTCAGGAACATCTTCATCTGCTCGGGCGTGGTGTTTTGCGCCTCGTCCAGAATCACAAAGGCATTGTTCAGCGTGCGTCCGCGCATAAAGCCCAGCGGCGCAATTTCCAGCGCCTGGCGCTCAAACGCCTTGTGCACCTGATCGAACCCCATCAGGTCGTACAGCGCGTCGTAGAGGGGGCGCAGGTACGGGTCCACCTTCTGGTTCAGGTCGCCGGGCAGAAAGCCCAGGCGCTCGCCGGCTTCCACCGCCGGGCGGGTCAGGATGATGCGCTGCACGGCGCTGCGTTGCAGCGCGTCCACGGCTGCGGCTACGGCCAGGTAGGTCTTGCCGGTGCCGGCCGGGCCGATGCCGAAGGTGATGTCGTGCTCGGCGATGTTGTCCAGGTACAGCGCCTGGTTCTTGCTGCGGGGTTTCAGGTCGGCGCGGCG
>JAVBYK010000341.1 GCA_030824095.1 bacterium | reverse complement strand
CGCCTGAGCTTTCGCCGCCCCGGCGTCGGACCCGACGTGGCGCAGAAACTGCGCCAGGGAAAATGGTCCATCCAGCGCCAGGTCGACCTGCACGGCCTGCGCACCGACGAAGCCCGCGAAACGCTGGGCACCTTCATCCGCGAGGCGCACAAGCTTGGCATACGCTGCGTGCGCGTGGTCACCGGCAAGGGCCTGGGTTCGCCGGGCAAGGCGCCAGTGCTCAAGGACAAAGTGCACCGCTGGCTGGTGCAGCGCGCCGAGGTGGTGGCGTTTGTGCAAGCGCAGCCGGCCCAGGGTGGCGCCGGCGCGCTGGTCGTTCTGCTGCAGCCCCTGCGGCCGCAATGAGCGGTGGTAAAGACGCCCCCGATGCTCCGCCTTCTCCTCATCGCCGCCCTGTCGCTGCTCGCCACCCGCGCGATGGGTGCCGAGTTCGTGCTCTACACCTACCACGACAAGCCGCCGTACTACCTGCATGCCGAGGGCAATGTGGAAACGTCCTCCGGCGGCCTCTATGCCGAACTGGCCAACATCCTGAACAGCCGCCAGCAGGAGCTGCAACTGCAGATCGCCTACCTGCCGCGCCGCCGCCTGGACCGGGACATCGAAAGCGGCACACTCAACGGCGGCGTGATCGGCGTGAACCCCTTGTGGTTCAAGGACGTGCAGCAAACCCGCTACCTGTGGACCACCCCACTGATGCGGGACCAGGACGTGATCGTGGTGCGCAAGGGCGCAGAATTTGCCTACAAACACCCCCGCGACCTGGCCGGCAAGACCCTGGCCCTGGCACGCGGCTATTACTTCTGGGGGGTGTCTGAAATGGTGGCGGAGGGCAAGGTGTTTACCCACGAGACCGATGGCGATGCCAATAACCTGCGCATGCTGCTGTCGCACCGCGTGAATGCCACCATTACCAGCATCCTGACATTCCGCTACCTGTCCTCCGACGGCGCCATCCGTGAAGCACTGACCACCCTGCCCACTCCGCATGACCAGTTTGACCGCATGATCCTGCTGCCCCGCAAGTACGAGGCGCAACACCGGTTGTTCAACCGCCTGCTGCGCGAGCCAGAGGTCGCCAAAGCCTGGTCGGCTGCACTGCGCAAATACGGCTACGAGCCAGCACCATAAATTGCCGGTGGGTGCATAACACCGTTATCGCCAACTCCCACCCACAGCCCTGCGCACCGTTGTACAACCCCGACACGGACACAATGCGCCGGATAAACGGAAGATGTATTCCGTTTACGATATACGGGTAAATACCTAGTGTTATTGAGCATGGCGCCCTAGTCGGACGAGTGGGGCGTCAGCGCATCGTCCCTGTGCCCGAGAAAAACCCGAATGAAACAACTTTTGAACCAGTTTTCCCTGATGTTCAAGCTTGGCCTGCTGACCGTGATCAGTATTCTGGGCCTGGTGGCCGTGTCATCGTACATGGTGTGGGAGACCAAGACCCAGGGCCGTCTGGACCGCGAAAAGCTGGTGCACCAGACCGTGGATGCCGCATCCGGCGTGGTCGCCTGGGCGTATGAGCTGGAAACCTCCGGCAAGATGCCGCGTGAGCAGGCCCAGGCCGCAGCCCGGCAGGCCATTGCAAAAATGCGCTACGGCGCCGACGAATACTTCTTCATCAGCGACATGCAGGCCAACATCGTCATGCATGCGGTCAAGCCCGAACTCGACGGCAAGAGCGGCACCAGCATCCGCGACCCCAATGGCCTGCCGATTTTCGAGGCCTTTGCCGACAAGGTGCGCAAGGACAAGGCCGGGTTTGTGGGCTATATGTGGCCCAAGCCGGGCAAGGATGTGCCTGTGGAGAAAATCTCCTATGTGCAGGGCTTCGCGCCCTGGGGCTGGGTGATTGGCTCCGGCTTGTATGTGGACGACTTGCGCGACGAATTCATTGCCAAGGCCACCAGTCTGGGCATTGTGGTGCTGCTGGCGGGCCTCTTCATTGGCTGGTTCGCCTATGTGGTTAGCCGGGCCATCGATGACGGCATTGAAGAGGCAGTCCACGTGGTCAACGCGGTGGCGCAGGGCGACCTGACGGTGCGCATCCAGCCGCAGGGCAAGGACGAGGTGGCCATGCTGATGCAGTCCATGGCCGCGATGCAGGGCAATCTGCTGCGCGTGGTGGGCTCGGTGCGCCGCGGAACAGAGGCCATGGCCAATGCCACCAACGAGATTGCGGCCGGCAACCAGGACCTGTCCCAGCGAACCGAGGAACAGGCCAGCGCGCTGGAACAGACCACCGCGTCCCTCCAGGAGCTGACGGAAACGGTCAAGCAGAACTACAAAAGCGGCGCCCAGGCCAATGACATGGCCAGCACGGCATCCGAAGTGGCGCTGCGCGGTGGCAAGGTGGTGGCCGAGGTGGTGCACACCATGGAGGCCATCAACGTGTCCTCCGCCCGGATTGCCGACATCATCGGCGTCATCGACGGCATCGCCTTCCAGACCAATATCCTGGCGCTCAACGCGGCGGTGGAAGCCGCGCGCGCCGGTGAACAGGGCCGCGGCTTTGCAGTCGTTGCCAGCGAGGTGCGCCAGCTAGCCGGCCGCTCGGCCACTGCCGCCAAGGAAATCAAGCAGCTGATCGAGGCCTCGGTGGAAAACGTCGGTGCCGGCTGCAAGCTGGTGGAACAGGCCGGCAGTACCATGGACGAGATCGTGGTCAGCGTGCGCCGAGTGGCCGACATCATGGGCGAAATCAGCTCGGCCAGCCAGGACCAGTCGTCCGGCATCGACCAGATCAACCAGGCCATGGGGCAGATGGACCAGGTCACCCAGGGCAACGCCGCGCTGGTGGAAGAGGCTGCCGCGGCCGCCCAGTCGCTGGCCCACCAGGCCGCCATGCTGGTGGATGTGGTGAGCGACTTCAAGCTCGACGCATCCGCCCTGGCTGCCCTGCCAGCCCCCGGCAGCGAAGCCTGAATCCACCGCGCAACCAGACAGGAGAAGCACACACCATGGCCTACTTTGAATGGGGTGATGACATGGTCATCGACAACGGCCCGATTGACCAGGACCACCACAAGCTGGTGGATCTGGTCAACGAGCTGCACACCGCTACCACCCGGGGCGAGGGCCAGGCGGTGGTCGGAAAGATCATGTCGGAGCTGATCTTCTACACCCGGGACCACCTGGTGCGCGAGGAGCGGGAGATGGAGCGGGTCGGCTTTCCCGACCTGGTGGAGCACAAGCGATCCCATGCCCTGTTCATGGAAGGCCTGAACCAGTTGGTGGACAAGCAGGCCAAGGGCAGCATCACCATTGCATCCCAGCTGTCAACCCTGCTGCGCGACTGGCTGTCCATCCACATCCGCCGCTCCGATCACGCGCTGCGCGTGCACCTGAAGAAAAGCCACCAGCTGCCCAGGGGCAGTTAAGGCCATTGCCGCAACTGCGGGATAGGGCAACTCCAATCGGACCAGGCAGGATATTGACGAACAGAATCGAAGGGAGCCCAATAGCAGGGAGACGCCAGAAGCGTCGTTTGCAGAATTACCAGTGATGGGAGTATTGCGATGCGAACCAATCTGCCTGTGACCCAGCGGGAGTATGACTACCCGGCCAACAGCATGCTGGTCTCCATGACCGACACCAAGGGCGTCATCACCCATTGCAACCACGCCTTTGTGGAGACTAGCGGCTTCAGTTATGCCGAGCTGATTGGCCAGCCCCACAACCTGGTGCGACATCCCGACATGCCGGCCGCCGCCTACAAAAACCTGTGGCAGACCATTGGCCACGGGCACCCCTGGACGGCGCTGGTCAAAAACCGCCGCAAGAACGGCGACCACTACTGGGTGCAGGCCAACGTCACCCCGATTTTGAAGAACGGCAAGCCGGCCGGCTACATGTCGGTGCGCATCAAGCCCCAACGCAGCGCCATTGAAGCGGCAGACGCGCTGTATGCGCGGATGCGCGAAGAAGAGAAAACCGGCGCCACATCGGTGATATTGCAGGAGGGCGAGGTCCGCTACACCGGCGTGCGCGGCCTGGGTGGCGCCCTGCACGACCTGTCCCTGACCACCCGGCTGGGCCTGGCACTGGGCGGCCTGGTCGTCCTGGCGATGCTGCCTCCACTCTTGGGGCTGCAGGGCTTGGCTGGGCAGGGTCTGCAACTGCTGTCCCTGCTGGTTGGAGCAGCCGGTGTGCTGGCCTGGTTCCGGTTGCGCTGCGTATCCCCCCTGAACGCTGCGGGCAATTTTGCCAACGACCTGGCGGGCTGCAACCTGACCACCAGCATCCGTGCCGACTACCCGCCACCGCTGGGAGCCATGGTCCGTTCCCTGCGCCAGATCCAGATCAACCTGCGCGCCGTCGTGGGCGATGTGCGTGGCGAAATTGAGGTCTTCACCCAATCGGCCGCCGAGGTGGCGGCGGGCGGCCTGGACCTGTCGGCCCGCACGGAATCCCAGGCCAGCAGCCTGGAGCAGACCGCAGCCTCCATGGACGAGCTGTCCAGTGCCGTGCAGCAGACCGCCGATACCGCTGCGCAGGCCGCGTCGCACAGTGCCCGGTCCACGGAAATGGCCAGCAAAGGCAGTGAATCCATCCACCACGTGGGCCAGACCATGCAGGCCATTGACGCTTCGTCCGGCAAGATGCGCGACATCATTACCGTGATTGAAGGCATTGCGTTCCAGACCAATATCCTGGCCCTGAACGCCGCCGTCGAGGCGGCACGCGCCGGCGACCATGGCCGCGGCTTTGCCGTAGTAGCCGCCGAGGTGCGGGCGCTGGCACAACGCAGTGCGATATCGGCCAAGGAGATCCGGGAACTGATTGCACAGTCCTCCCGGCAAATTTCGGCTGGCTATGAGGAGATGACCGGCACCGAGCACACCATCGACGACGCCGTGCTCGCGGTCAAGGAAGTGGGAGACCTGATCGACCGCATTGGTGGTGCGACGCAGGAACAGGCCGAGGGCATTGCCCAGGTGAACGAGGCGGTCAGCGCGCTGGACTCCATGACCCAGCAAAACGCCGCCCTGGTGGAGGAATCGGCTGCAGCCGCCGAGAACCTGAAGGCCAGTGCCACGACACTGGCCCGCTCCGTCCAGGTTTTTCAGTTGCCCTGAGCGGCGCGCTGTTTAGAAGAAGCCCAGCTTGCTCTCGCTGTAGCTGACCAGCAGGTTCTTGGTTTGCTGGTAGTGATCCAGCATCATCTTGTGGGTTTCGCGGCCGATGCCGGATTCCTTGTAGCCACCGAAGGCGGCGTGCGCCGGGTAGGCGTGGTAGCAGTTGGTCCACACGCGCCCGGCCTTGATAGCGCGGCCCATGCGGTAGGCCACATTGCCATTGCGGCTCCACACGCCGGCACCCAGGCCGTACAGCGTGTCATTGGCAATTTCCAGCGCCTCGGCCTCGTCCTTGAAAGTGGTCACGGCCAGCACGGGTCCGAAGATCTCTTCCTGGAAGATGCGCATCTTGTTGTGGCCCTTGAACAGCGTGGGCTGCACGTAGTAGCCGCCCGCTTGCTCACCGTCCAAATGGGCCTGTGCGCCGCCGATCAGCACCTGGGCGCCCTCCTGCTTGCCCAACTCCAGATACGACATGATCTTGGTCAGCTGCTCCTTGGAAGCCTGCGCGCCGATCATGGTGTCGGTGTCCAGCGGGTTGCCCTGCACGATGGCGGCCACGCGCTTCAGCACGCGCTCCATGAACTTGTCGTAAATGCTTTCCTGAATCAGTGCGCGGCTGGGGCAGGTGCAGACCTCGCCCTGGTTGAAGGCAAACAGCACCAGACCTTCGATGGCCTTGTCCAGGAAGGAATCATCCTTGTCCATGATGTCGGCAAAGAAGATGTTGGGCGACTTGCCACCAAGTTCCAGCGTGGCCGGGATCAGGTTGTTGGCAGCGGCCTGGGCGATGACGCGGCCGGTAGCGGTGGAGCCGGTGAAGGCGATCTTGGCAATGCGCTTGCTGGAAGCCAGCGGCATGCCGGCCTCACGACCAAAGCCGTTGACGATGTTCAGCACGCCGGGCGGCAACAGGTCGGCAATCAGCTCGGCCAGAATCAAGATGCTGATGGGGGTGGATTCAGCAGGCTTCAACACCACGCAGTTTCCCGCGCCAATAGCTGGGGCCAGCTTCCAGGCGGCCATCAGGATCGGGAAGTTCCAGGGAATGATTTGACCCACCACGCCCAGCGGCTCCTGGATGTGGTACGCCATGGTGTTCTCGTCGATCTCGCTGATGCCGCCTTCCTGGGCACGCACGCAACCGGCAAAGTAGCGGAAGTGGTCGATGGTCAGCGGAATGTCGGCGTTCAGCGTCTCGCGGATGGGCTTGCCGTTGTCCACGGTTTCGGCGTAGGCCAGCAGCTCCAGATTGGCTTCCAGGCGGTCGGCGATTTTCAGCAGCAGGTTGGAGCGGGTGGCTGCATCGGTCTTGCCCCAGGCCACTTCGGCGGCGTGGGCGGCGTCCAGGGCCAGTTCGACGTCTTCGGCGGTGGAGCGAGCGGCCTGGGTGTAGACCTTGCCGGTGGTCGGGGTGATCACGTCAAAGTACTGGCCCTTGACCGGGGCGACCCATTTGCCGCCGATGAAGTTGTTGTATTGGGATTTGAAAGCGATCTTGGCACCAGCGGTGCCGGGGGCTGCATACAGCATGGGTTGTCTCCTGCTAGTTATTGAAACGTTGAATCGAATCCGCACGCCCACCGGGCACTGCGGTTTCGCCAGCCCCTGTTTGCAGCGTGTGTGCCATCCAGCCGCTTGAACCCAAAATCGCCGGAACCCGTGCCAAACCCCTGGCCCAAGGCGCCGGACAGCCGCATCCCGCTGCACCAGATGCCCCAAATTGGGGCGCAAACTGTGTCAAAACGGAACAGGTGTTCACCCAATCCGGCTGAAACCGCCCGCACAGCTGGCGCACAATTTGGAGCATGCGGCACACGCCTAGGCCGCAGAGCTGGAGATGGCACACCCATCCCGCTACCCCACCACAGGAGACAAGGCCATGATGAACACCCCCGTGTTGCAGGAGCGCGCGCCCGCGAGCCGCCTGCGCGAAGCGCGCCGCCAACTGGTCAGTAGCGGGCGCATGCCTGCCGACCTGATCCAGACCGACTTGGCCCGCTCCTGGCTGCGCTGCTGGCAGCACGGCCTGCAACCCATGGGCCGCATGCCCGGCGCACCCAACGCGTCCGGTGCGCAACTGGCACGCGAACTGGAGCGCCAGCGTGAGTTGGTGGCCCATGCCCGCCCGGTCATGGAATTCCTGCACGAGCAGACCCGCGACACCGACAGCATGAGCATCCTGGCCGGTGCCGACGGCATGCTGCTGCACACCCTGGGTGACCCGCACTTCATCGGCCGTGCAGAGCGCGTGGCCCTGCGCGTGGGCGCCACCTGGCAGGAGCAGTACCGCGGCACCAACGCCATTGGCACCGCGCTGGCCGATGACCGCGCCATGGTCGTGCATGCCGAGGAACACTACCTGGAGCGCAACGGTTTCCTGACCTGCGCGGCCGTTCCCATCCACGACCCCAAGGGCCGCATCCTGGGCGCGCTCGATGTGTCGGGTGATCACCGCGGTTACCACCGCCACACACTGGGCCTGGTGCGTTCGGCGGCGCGCATGATCGAACACCGCCTGTTTGACACCCGCCACGACCCGCGCCAGTGGAACGGCCTGCGCCTGCGCTTTCACATCCAGCCCGAGGGCATAGGCACAGTGGCCGAGGGCCTGTTGGCCGTCACCGAAGATGGCCAGCTTGCCGGTGCCAATGCCGCAGCCCTGGACTTGCTGGAGCTGGACTGGCAGCGCCTGACGCACACACAGATCGGCGCGGTGCTGGCGGAGTCGCTGGCCCAGCTCATCGACTGGGGCCAGCGCGTATCCACCACGCCGCATGTGGTGCACACCCGCAACGGAAGTGCCGTGTGGGTGCGGGTGGAAGCCGGCCGCCTGATGCTGCAGCGGCATCGCATGGCCAGCCCCGCCACACCACAACCCGTGACCACCGTGCAGCCCGCAGATGCACTGGCCGCGCTGGACACGGGCGACACCGTGTTCCGCAGCGCGATTGCACGGGCCCGCAAGCTGATGGGCAAGCCGATTGCCATCCTGCTGCAGGGCGAGTCCGGTGTCGGCAAGGAAGTCTTTGCCCGCGCCGCCCACTTGAGCGGCCCGCGCGGTGAGCAACCGTTTGTCGCCGTCAACTGTGCGGCGCTGCCCGAGAACCTGATCGAGGCCGAGCTGTTTGGCTACCAGGGCGGGGCCTTCACCGGCGCGCGCCGTGAAGGCGCGCCCGGGCGCATCCGCGAGGCCCATGGCGGCACCCTGTTCCTGGACGAGATCGGCGACATGCCGCTGGCCCTGCAGGCGCGCCTGTTGCGCGTGTTGCAGGAGCGCGTGGTGGTGCCGCTGGGCGGTGGCAAGCCGGTGCCGGTGGACTTCTGCCTGGTCTGCGCCACGCACCGGGATCTGCCCACCGAGATGCAGGCCGGGCGCTTCCGCGAAGACCTGTACTACCGCCTCAACGGCCTGACGCTGCGCCTGCCTCCCTTGCGCGAGCGCACCGACCTGACACAACTGCTGGAGAGCGAGCTGCACGACCTGGTGCCGGATCGCTCCGTCACCGTGGCCCCCGATGTGCTGCAGGCCATGCAGGGCTACCGCTGGCCGGGCAATGTGCGCCAGCTGTTCAATGCGCTGCGCACCGCTTGCGCCTTGCTGGATGGTGACGAAGACACGATTGGCTGGGACCACCTGCCGGACGATCTGCTGCAGGCCCTGCGACCGGTCACTGCCACGGAACACGCCACGGTGGCCTCCAACGATGCGGATACGCCACCCGACCTGCGCACCCTGTCACAACAAACCATTGCGCGCACGGTGGCGCAGTGCGACGGAAACCTGTCTGAAGCGGCACGCCTGCTGGGCATCAGCCGCAACACGCTGTACCGGCGGCGGAGCGCGGGTGTGACTACTGTGGCGGGGTGACCGACTGCACCGTGGTGTGCAACTGGCTCAAGTCAAATCCCTGTGCCAGGGCTGAGGCGCGTGCGGCCTCCATCAATGCGGGCGGGAGTTGGGGTGTGCGTGACAACACCCACAGGTATTTGCGATTGGGGTTGCCAACCACCGCCCAGCGGTACTCCGGGTCGAGGCCCAGAACCCAGTAATCGGATTTGAAGGGCCAGAAGAACGACACCTTGAGCCGGCTGTTGCCAAACCCCTCCACAGGCGTCGCCTTGCCAGTGGCCTCATCGAAGCCGGATTCGGTGCGGCACCGGTTGCGCACCGCGATGGATCCATCCGCCACTGCGGAATACTCTGCAGTGGTGTCGGCGACGCAGTTGCGCTGGAAGAACATGGGAAAGCTGGCAATTTCGAACCACTTTCCGCTGTAGCGGGCCAGGTCAACTGAGGGCACACTGGCAACGGGCGCCTGCGCAAGTGCCATGGAAGGCGCTATCAGAAAAAGGGTAGAAAGAAGCGCAGAGGAGAGTTTCACTTCAGGATCCAGGGTGACAAGGGAGCGAATGATCGCACGCCCTGTCATCCCACGGATGCCCAGGCCCCGAAAGCCCCCAGCGGGAGCAGAATCACTTGCCCACGGTGTCTGCGTTCGGGAAGAACAGCTGCTCGCCACCAATCTTGTAGCTGGCAATCACCGCCTGGCCCGGTGCAGACACGACCCAATCCACAAACTTCTGACCATCGGCCACCTTGACATGGGGATGCTTGGCGGGGTTCACCAGCATCACGCCATACTGGTTGAACAGCTTGCTGTCGCCCTCCACCAGCACCGCCAGGTCACCCCGGTTCTTGAAGCTGAGCCAGGTACCGCGGTCGGCCAACACGTAGGCGCCGGTAGCCGACGCCATGTTCAGCGCCGGGCCCATGCCACAGCCGCATTCCTTGTAGCCGGTGCCTTTGGTATCGGTAAGGCCGGCCAGTTTCCAGAAGCGCAACTCGGCGGCGTGGGTGCCGCTCTTGTCGCCGCGCGAGATGAAACTGGCGTTGCCGGCAGACAACTTCTTGAGCGCCTCGACCACGTCCTTGCCGCGCGCCTTGGCGGGATCGGTTTGCGGCCCGACCAGCACGAAATCGTTGTACATCACCGGAAAGCGCTTCACCGCAAAGCCATCCGCCACCATTTTTTCCTCGGCCACCTGATCGTGCACGAACAGCAC
>JAVBYK010000419.1 GCA_030824095.1 bacterium | reverse complement strand
CGCGCAGGGCCTTTGGAAGTGTGCCAAGATTCCGGCCTATCCAAGATGCATTGCGATTACCTTGAAGAGAAAACCATGACTATTCCCTCCCGCGTCAAACTGGTCGAAGTCGGTCCCCGTGACGGCCTGCAGAATGAAAAGCAGCCGGTGCCGGCCTCCGTCAAGATCGAACTGGTGCACCGCCTGCAGGAAGCCGGCCTGAAAGAAATTGAAGTCACCAGCTTTGTCAGTCCGAAGTGGGTGCCGCAGATGGCTGACAACGCCGAAGTCATGGCCGGCATCCAGCGCCAGAGCGGCGTGCGCTACTCGGTGCTCACGCCCAATCTGCAGGGCTTTGAGGCCGCAGTGAAGACGCAGCCCGATGAAATCGTGGTGTTTGGCGCAGCCAGCGAGGCCTTCAGCCAGAAGAACATCAACTGCTCCATCGCCGAGAGCATCGAACGCTTCCGCCCCGTGGTGCAGGCGGCGCTCGCCCAGGGGCTGACCGTGCGTGGCGCCATCTCCTGTGCCGTGGGTTGCCCGTATGAGGGCGAGATTGCCCCGGAACGCGTCGCTTTGGTGGCGCGGCTGATGCATGAGATTGGCGTGCAGCACGTGGGTGTGGCCGACACCATTGGCGTGGGCACACCGTTGAAGGTGCAGCGGGCGCTGGAGGCGGCGTTGACGGTCTACACCATCGACCAGATTTCCGGCCATTTCCACGACACCTATGGCATGGCGCTGGCCAACACCCTGGCCAGCCTGCAGATGGGCGTGTGGCAATTCGACACCTCGGTGGCCGGCCTGGGCGGCTGTCCCTATGCCAAGGGCGCCACCGGCAATGTGGCCTCTGAGGACGTTGTCTACCTGCTGCATGGCATGGGCATCGAGACCGGCATCGACCTGGACAAGCTGGTGGACGCCGGGAAGTTCATCAGTGACTTTTTGCAGCGCAAGCCCAACTCGCGGGCGGCGACGGCGCTGCTGAATAAGCGGCTGGGATAATCCGGCTCATGGAAGACCCGACATTGCAGAATCTGCCCGAAGGCGTGCAGCGTGTGGCTGCCGCCCTGAAGGCCAAGAACCACCCCCACGCCCCGGTGATGCTGGATGACGCCGCCCGCACCGCCCAGCAGGCCGCCGACGCGCTGGGCATTGCGCTGGGCCAGATCGCCAAGAGCATCATCTTCCGCCGCAAGGAAGACGACGTGGCCGTGCTGGTCATCACCTCCGGTGACCGGCGCGTGGACGAGAAAAAGGTCGAGGCCCTGGTCGGCAAGCTCGGCCGCGCCGACGCCGATTTCGTCAAGGCCAAGACCGGTTTCAGCATTGGCGGCGTGTCGCCATTGGCGCATGCGCAAGCGCCGGTGACGCTGGTGGATGAGGAACTGTTCCGCTTCGAGGAAATCTGGGCCGCCGCCGGCCACCCGCACGGTGTGTTCAAGCTGCGCCCGCACGATCTGGCCGTGCTTGCCGACGCCCCCACGGCCAACGTCACCCAGACTCCCAAACCCTGAGATGTCCATGAATGCTATTGAAATGCTAGCTGAGCGCCTTGATTTGGCAAGGGCTAGCACCGAAAATGTTCCATCACCCTGTGTCTCGGTCTGCAGTCTGGATGGCAGCGGTGCCTATTGCGAAGGCTGCCTGCGCAGCCTGGATGAAATCCGCCTCTGGAGCGCCAACACCGACGCCGAGAAGAAAGAAGTCTGGGAGCGTATTGCCCAGCGCATGACGCGCTTGACCGCCACACCATGAAACACATCACCTGCTACCTGGACTTCATCTCGCCCTATGCCTGGCTGGCGTTTGAGGAGCTGCCCCAGGCGTTGATGGGGCTGAGCTATTCCGTGACCTACAAGCCGCTGCTGTTTGCGGCCCTGCTCAAGCACCACGGCCAGTTGGGTCCGGCGGAGATTCCTGCCAAGCGCGACTGGACCTACCGTCAGGTGCAGTGGCTGGCCCACAGCAAGGGCCGCACGCTGGACATGCCGGCTGCCCACCCGTTCAACCCGCTGGGCCTTCTGCGCCTGGCCATTGCCACCGACCCGAATGGACAGCCCAACCGCTATGTCTGCGAGACCGTGTTCAGGCATGTATGGGTAGGCGGTCAGGACGCCGCCGACCCGACGCGGCTCGCCGCACTCACGCGGCAGTTGGCACCGGGGCGCGACCCGGGCGACGAGTCGGTCAAGGTCCAGTTGCGTTCGCACGCCGAAGAGGCCATTGCCAGGGGCGTGTTCGGGGTGCCGGCGTTCGAGGTGGATGGCAAGGTGTTCTGGGGGCTGGATGGCATTCCCATGCTGCGCGCCTACCTGCAGGGAGATGCCTGGTTTGACGGTCCGTGCTGGGATGCGGCCGCCAGCCTGCCGGTTGGCACATCCCGGCAATAGGATGTATCAATCCGGCGCGTCAGTAAAGTGCAGGGTGGGCATGAAAAAATAGCGCATGCCCAGCGCTTTCAATTTCTCCGCCTCCCCCTTTGACTGCCTGACGCCGGAGCAACGCCGGCTGGTGCAGAACAGCGTCGATATTGCCTACTTCCCGCAGGGGGAGACGATTCTGGACCTGGGCTCCCAGCCCACCCATCTGTTTGTCATCATCAAGGGTTATGTCCAGCAGTTTGATGGCAACGAAGTCATCACCACCTACGGCCCGGACGATTGTTTCGACGGTCGTGGCCTGGTGGCCGGCAAGGTCAGCAGCCGCTTCGTGGCTGCCGAAGAGGTGGTGGCCTACCAGTTGGCCAAGCAGGCGGTCAGCGACCTGATTGCCGACAACGCCACCTTTGGTGCGCTGCTGTTCTCCGACCTGTCCAACAAGCTCAATGCGCTGTCGGAGCGGCAAAGCCAGCACGAACTGCAGTCGCTGGCCATGGCGCGCGTGGATGCGGCCTTCATCCATCCCCCGCATTTTGTCGATGCCGACACCAGCATTCTGGAGGTCGTCAAACAGTTCCAGGCCCTGCGCATTGGCGTGGTGCTGGTGCGCGATGCGCGCGCAACCCCACCCGCCCTGGGCATCTTCACCACCACCGGGCTGCAGCGCGCCATTCTGGACGGCACGCCGCTGGACCAGTTGCCGGTGGGCCGGTTGGCCAACTTTTCTCTGATCACCGTGCGTCCGGATGACCTGGTCGGCGATGCGCTGGCCACCATGATCAAACACCGCGTGCGCCGCCTGCTGGTGGCCGATGGGGACGCGATCACCGGCGTGCTGGAAGCGCTGGACCTGTTTGGTTTTTTGTCCAACCAGTCCTACCAGATCAACGAACAGATCATCGCAGCCCGGGATGTGGACGCCTTGAAGCTTGCCGCCGGCCAGATCACGCGGCTGATTGCACTGCTGCACCGCAACGGTACCAAGGTCAACCTCATCGCCCGGCTGGTGCAGGAGCTGAACCTGCGCCTGTTTGAGCGCACCTGGCAACTCATCGCCCCGCCCGATCTGCTGGCCAACAGCTGCCTGTTCGTCATGGGCAGCGAGGGGCGCGGCGAGCAGTTGCTCAAGACCGACCAGGACAACGGGCTGGTACTGCGCGATGGCTATGTGTGTTCGGTCGACCTGGCCGAGGTGTGCCAACGCTTCTCGACGGCGCTGGCCGACTTTGGCTACCCGCCGTGCCCGGGCAACATCATGGTCAGCAACCCCCACTGGCGCCAGAGCGTGTCGGACTTCAGCCAGATGGTGCGGTTGTGGTCGGTCACCGCCAATCCGGACAGCCTGATGGAGCTGGCGATTTTTCTGGACGCGCACGCCGTGTGTGGCGACACCACGCTGCTGGAGCAGGTGCGCGGTGCCGTGTTTGACCTGACCAGCGGCAACGATGCCATGCTGGCGCGGTTTGCATCGGCCATCAATTTCTTTGGCAGCAGCCAGGGCTGGTGGAACCGCCTGCTGGCCCTGGGCGACAAGGATGGCGAACAACTCGACCTGAAAAAGGTGGGCACCTTTCCGCTGGTGCATGGCGTTCGCAGCCTGGCGCTGGCCCATCGTCTGACCGAGGTCACGACGACCGGCCGCATCGAGGCGCTGGCCGCCGCCGGCAAGCTGCCGCAAAAGCTCGCGGCCGACCTGATCGACAGCCTGCACTTCTTCATGGGGCTCAAACTCAAGGTCGGTCTGCAGGAGCTGGACACCGGCCACGCCGTGTCGGGCGGCATCCAAATGGAAAGGCTCAGCAGCCTGGACCGCGACCTGCTGAAGGACACGCTCGAAGTGGTCAAGCTTTTCAAGGTGCTGCTCCACCAGCGCTTCCACCTGGAAGCCCTGTAATGGCGGCCGATTTTCCGCTGGCGCGATGGGTCGGCGCCCTCAAGCGGGGGTGGATGCTCTACCACCTGGGCGACCCGCGTTTTCGCTTCATGTGGGACGCGCCGCCACAGGACGAATGGGTGGCGCTGGACTGTGAGACCACGGGCCTGAATACCAAGACGGATGACATCATCGCCATTGGCGCCGTGCGCATCCGTGGCAACCGCGTGATGACCAGTGAGCGTCTGGAACTGCTGGTGCGTCCGGACAAGCAGCGCATCACCGCCGACAGTGCGCGCGTGCACCGCTTGCGCCAGCAGGACGTGGCCCAGGGCGTGAGTGCTGATGAGGCCATGATGCAACTGATGCACTTCATCGGCAGCCGCCCGCTGGTGGGCTACTACCTGGAGTTCGATGTGGCGATGATCAACCGCGTGCTGTTTCCCATCCTGGGCATGGGCCTGCCGCAGGAGAAGATCGAGGTCTCTGGCCTGTACTACGACTACAAGTACCGGCAACTTCCGTCGTCCGCGCGCGACAACCCGGCGATTGACCTGCGCTTTGACACGCTGATGCGCGACCTGGGCCTGCCGCTGTGGCCGGCACACGATGCGTTGAACGACGCGGTGATGGCGGCGCTGGCCTTTTTGAAGCTGCGGGAATTGCTGCGCTGATAGGGGGCGTCTGTTTCTCGTCTGTGCCCTGCATGTGAATGTGCGCGCCGCGAAGAACATATATTGGAGCATGATCTGCTGGTCAGGGGGGGCGGAGGCTGACTGTCAGAGCTTGCGTTCAATCACCCACAGCTGGCAAACAGCCGACACATCACAAATGTCTGGTAACTCGGTGCTGAATTACGTTGTCAATTAGAGTTTCGAGTCGGGACTTAGCCCCAGAACTTGCAGCCGCGACAAGCAGGGAGTTCTGCAACTTTATGGGAGAGTAGTCGGTTCCTTGTGACTCATTAGTGCTGCGGATCTGTTAATTGGATGCGCGTTTGAGATCCCTCCACTCTCCAATATGAGTCCACAGTGGCAATTAAGTGCCACTTAAGTATCGATCGATCACAATAGCCAAGGGGTGACAGCCCTGCGCTTCTATTGACCCCGGAAGCGGGTCGCCAAACTAAGTGATTCACCCAGCCTGTTGGCTGGGTGTTTTTTCTAGGTGCCTATGCCGACCTCCGAAGCTTTCCAAGGCAGAGTCATGTAGTTGCTGCAGCTGCTATCGCTTATCTCTATTCACATCGGAGAGAAATCATGACAAGTCGTCGAGAGTTCATTGTTCACGTTGGTCTGGCGGGAGGCGCATTGGCCACCAGCCAGGTTTGGGCCCAGGGTGCATTGGTTGTAGATACAGATGCACAGGCCGTTTCATTGGGCTATAAGGCCGACGCAACGAAGGCCGACCGGAAGAAGTATCCGAAATATACGGCGGGGCAGCAATGCGCAAACTGCGCGCTCTACCAGGGTAAAGCGAAAGATGCTTCTGGCCCGTGCCCCCTTTTTGCGGGCAAACAAGTATCGGCCAAAGGTTGGTGCAGCGCTTGGGCCAAAAAGGCCTGAACACACGTGTCAGGACGCTAGTTGAGCGGACTGATCCTGTATTGGGAAGTGCAAAGAAATTTGCAGTCCTCCCAAGTTTGGCGATTGCTCTATCGAGAGGCTTGCAGCGTGCATTTCTGCAATGGTCTTCACGATTGCAAGCCCGAGTCCACTTCCAGTGCGGTTCAATTGGGCACCAGACCCCCGAAAGAAACGGTCGAAAATTCGCTTTCTGTCTTCTTGCGGAATGCCAGGTCCACTGTCTTCAACAATGAGTTGCGATGACCCGCCCAAGGATCGAACCGCGACATTGATGGTACCTCCCTCTGGTGTGTACTTGATTGCGTTGTCCAGTAGATTTCGGATCAAGATATTTAATGCCTCGCGGTGTCCCAGAACAATTACCGGATCAGCCTCAACGAGGCCGATGTCGATCAGTCGGGTGTTGGCGGTTTCCCACAGGTCTCCAATGATGGCTTGAACCAACTGGGCCAGAGCGACATGCTCTTGGAGTTGAGTTCCAGTTGGTTCCGCTTGCTGACGCGCCAGCATCAACAGTTGCTCCACCATTCGTGTCGCACGGTCGATTCCGGCGGAAAGACGGTGGATCGCCAGCTCACGTGCATGTTCATCCGTTGCTCTGCGCAACCCTTCGGCCTGGAGCTTGATGGCGGCCAATGGCGAACGCAATTCATGTGCAGCATCTGCGATGAAGTTCTTCTGCGCGTCAAAGGCTCCTCGCACGCGCTGAAACAGTAGATTGAGTTCGTGAACGAGTGGATAAACTTCGGCAGGCAACCCCTCTTCACTGACCTCCGTCAACTCGTCAGCTCGGCGTGATGCGACTTGTTTTCGGACACGTTCTGCAGGGGCTAGCGACGCACTGACAACCCACCAGACCAGGAAAATCAGGAGGGGAACCATAACAATGATAGGACTGACCGTTTTGAGTGCCAGCTTCCTCGCCATGCCACGGCGTGCAGCGCGGTCCTGCGCCACTTGAATCAACTGTTTGCCGGACCGCAAAGAAAAGAGCTTATAGGTCGTACCACGTGCATCAAAAGTTGATAGACCAGTTTTGGCGCCAATTGGTAACTCGGTATTTGGAGTAGATTGAAAGATGGTTCGCCCATCAATTGTGGATACTTGAATGATGAACTCAAAGCTCTCGTCCGCTTCGTCTTTGAATAGGTTGCTGGAATAGCCCCCCTCAGGTAAACCAGGACGTAATGACAAAGCCATTTGCTCCATTTGGTAGTCAAAAATTTCATTGGTTTCATCTAAGGACGTACGGTAGGCTACAAAGGCTTGGACACCAGCCGTCAGCACAACCGAACCAAAGAGTAAATACAGCAGGCGGGTGCGAAGTGAATGGGAAACCGAACTACTCATGGCGCAGATTTGGGGACCTTGTAGCCGACGCCTCGCACATTCTGAATCATGTGGGGCCCCAGCTTTTTGCGCAAGCCGTGAATATAGACCTCAATCGCATTGCTGCTAATCTCATCTTTCCAACTGTAGAGCTTGTCTTCAAGTTGTTTGCGGGACATGACGACGCCGGGTCTTGCCAGCAATTGCTCCAGGATCGCCCATTCCTTGGCCAACAACGTAATGGCCTGGCCGTCTGCCAGTACCTCGCGCGTGATGGGGTCGATTCGCAACCCCGCGTACTCGTATGTCGGCTCGGCACGTCCGGAGGCTCTGCGAATGAGCGCGCGAATCCGTGCCAGCAGCTCTTCAATTTCATAGGGTTTGACAATATAGTCATCCGCCCCCATGTCCAGTCCTTTCACCCGCTGCTCCAGAGCGTCGCGTGCTGTGGCGATCAGAACCGGTGTTCGGTCCTTGCGGTCACGCAATCGACCCAGCACCGCCAGTCCATCGCGCTTGGGCAGTCCCAAGTCCAGCAAAACCAAGTCGTATGACTGCGCGTCCAGCGTCGAATCCGCAAGTTCGCCATCCTTGACCCAGTCGACCGCGTAACCCTCGTCCCGAAGCAAGTCCAATACCGACTCACCGATCATGGGGTCGTCTTCAACCAAGAGTAAACGCATGGGTGCCTCGATGATGCAAACGTCAATTCCGCTAGATGTTGCGGTATTGGCTCTCGTGAGCCTGAAGTGAATAGCATGCCTCTGAAAGGGTGGCTGACTCGGTCTGATTTCAGTAACTTAAGTTTCGCCTAAGTCTGCCCATGAACAATGCAGGCACAAGAAATGGGAAGCGTATGTCGGCATCAAATTTTTTTAGGAAGAATGGAACTATTGCGTGCTTTGTGATGTCACTCGCCGGCTTGGCAACTGCGGGACCCGAATGCAAAGTGCCGTTCGACAAGTGGATGAAGGAAAGCGATTTCAGATTTCAACTCAGGCACCAGGGCTACCTTGTCAAAACAATCAGAGTCATCCAAGGATGTTACGAGGTCTATGGCCTTGACCCGTTAGGCCGTCGCATTCAGATTCGTTTCAATCCTGAAACAGCGGAGCCAGTGGAGTCCAATTAGCTTCAAAGGCGAATCCCCCGTTTTGAAAGCATCGCCCGCAATAGCACCGCGCGCCCCCGCATATTCGATTTTCAAACCGCAGGAACAGAATCATGAAAACTCCTCAACGATTGGCTCTGAGCGCAGCCGTGGCCGCTTCGATCCTCCTTGGAGCTTGCAGCAGCACTCCAGTTGCAACAAACCCATCCGCACCAACCCCACCTTCTTCAACCGCCACCGTTGCTCAACCAGCGGTTTCAGCGCCCGTGGTAGCGGCGACGATTGCGCCGCACCTAGATCCTCAAAGTTCTCTGTATCAAACGCGCAGTGTGTATTTCGACTTCGACCAATATTCCCTGAAGCCGGAATACACGCCTGTATTGGAGATGCATGGAAAGTATTTGGCAACCCATGCCAATGTCTCGATTAAGGTTCAGGGAAATACCGATGAGCAAGGTGGCACGGAATACAACCTGGCCCTGGGACAAAAACGTGCAGAGGCTGTTGTGAAGGCGTTGAAGATCTATGGTGTCAAGGACTCACAACTGGAAGCGGTGAGTTTTGGGAAGGAACAGCCCAAAGCACTTGGGCATGATGAAGCCGCTCGCGCGCAGAACCGACGCGCCGACCTGGCCTATCCTGAAAAATAGGCTAAAAGTCTCTGCCTCAAAGCATCCGAGTGAGAGAGAGGAGGGGCCTCAAGCCCCCTCTTTCTCTCCGCCTACTTATACGCCACTGGTTTACCGGCGTTATCTTTGATGTCGCCCCATGATTTTTGAATCGCTGCAACCACCGTCGGGGGCATCGGCACATAGTCAAGATCGGCCGCAGCCTTGCCGCCATTCGCATAGGCCCAGTTGAAGAATTTCAGCACCTCGGTCGCGTTGGCAGGCTTGTCCTGCTTGCCATGCATCAGAATAAAAGTAGCGCCACTGATAGGCCAAGAATCCTTGCCAGGCTGATTTGTCAGAATTTGGTAGAAGGATTTGCTCCAGTCTGCTCCGGCCGCTGCTGCTTTGAATGCGGAGTCATCCGGGTGCACAAAATTGCCAGATGAGTTCTGCAAAACTGCATAGGTCATCTTGTTCTGTTTCACGTAGGAGTATTCGACATAGCCAATGGAGTTGGGGATGCGATTGACAAACGCTGAAACACCCTCATTGCCTTTTCCACCTGCCCCAATAGGCCAATTTACAGCTGTTCCTTCTCCAACTTTGGACTTCCAATCGGTGCTGACTTTGCTCAGGTAGTTTGTGAAGATGAAAGTCGTTCCCGAACCGTCGGCACGGCGTACTTGAGCAATCTCCGCGTCTGGCAAGGGCAAAGTGGGATTCAAAGCCTTGATAGCCGGATCGTTCCATTTGGTAATCTTTGCAAGAAAAATGTCAGCCAATACCGGGCCTGTCAGCTTCATCTGGCCAGGCTCAACCCCCTTGATGTTGATCACCGGAACCACGCCCCCCATCACGGTGGGGAACTGCATTTGTCCTTTCGTCTTCAAAACATCATCGGCCAGCGGCATGTCTGAGGCTCCAAAGTCCACTGTTTTGGAATCAATCTGCTTAATGCCTCCGCCGGAGCCGATGGACTGATAGTTGACCTTCACTCCAGTCGCCTTGTTGTACTCCGATGCCCATTTCGCGTACACGGGAGCTGGGAAGCTCGCACCGGCTCCAGTGATCTCTTGTGCGCGAACTACGCTCGATATGCCGCTCAGTGCGAGCATCACCGCTACTGCTGAAATTGCTGGGTTAAGTTTCTTCATGTGTGAACCTTGAGTTGGAAAGCATCCAAGGTATGAAATTTGAATGTCAAATTCGTGACAGTTTTCACCACTTAAGGTTGGCCTAAGTATTCTCCTGCGTGTCGCATGCCACAAAGGCGGTGAACCGTCCTAAATTAGGTTGACACCTGGGACGGTGATTCAAGCCGGAGGATTCCGGCCAATGACGCCCGATGCACCCCATCGGGCGTTTGCATTTTCAACGATAGATGTGGCC
>JAVBYK010000101.1 GCA_030824095.1 bacterium | reverse complement strand
CCGCCAGCTTTGCCGACCTGGTGGCCATCGTCGAGTCACTGGGGTTCTGAAGATGCCAAACCGCGTGCCATGGGATGCCGCCTACAGCTCCGGCAATGACACCCTCGACAGCCAGCACCGGGCTATCCTGGCGCAGTGCAATGCTCTGGCCGACTGCATGGCGGATGCCGACCCGGAGAGCGACCCGAAGTTTCAAACTGCCTATGCGGCGCTCATTGCTCAAGCGGATGCGCACTTTGTGACTGAAGCGGCGTTGCTCCAGCACTGCGCCAGCCCGATGCTGGAGGCGCATCAAAACGAACGCGACGAGTTCGCCTATCTGGCCAACGACATCATCACGACAGAGAACTTTGAAAAGATCGAACTCCAGCGATTTCTGGTGCTCTGGTGGGTCGGGCACATTGTGGGTTTTGGCAAACAGTACCGGGCGCTATTGGCGGCTCAAAAGTAGCAAAGCCAGCAGGGGTGAACTGCTGGCTTGCAGGGGATTGATCAGCCGGCACTGCGGCCGGCTGGAATGCTCAGGGCAAGTTACTTCTTGCCAAACACCAGGTACATCGGGTCGTCCGATGTCGCGTGGCGAACCTGTGCGTTGTCGAATGCGGCAAAGCCAAAGCCATAGCGCTTGCCCAGGTCGGAGAATTGCACATCAAACTTGCTGCCGGTCACCAGCTTGCGGCTGACCACCGAGGTGTGCATGCCGTTGGCATAGCTGTTGGCAGTCCGCACATCGCCGCGGTCGGTTCCTGCCAGCGGGTTGCTGATGATGGAGGCCACTTCGTCGCCCACCTTGAACTTGCTGTCATCAAAAGCCACTTCGTCGCCGCGCTTGATGTAGTAAGTGCCGCCCGCATTGGCGGCCTTGGCGTCGCGCGCCATGAACTGCGGCTTGCCATTGACCAGGGGCACGTTGGTGTACTCGCCACCCGCTGGGCCCGGGTCGCCCTTGCGTCCGGCATTGGGTGAGGTTTTCTTGTCGTAGCGGGTGTCGTCCGTGTACTGGTCATCCACAAAGCCCACGGTGCCCGTGCGCTGGCCCTTCATGTGCCACATATCCAGCAACTGCCCTGGCAGGTTGGTGTACTTGTTGCCATAGGGCTTCTCCTGGCCTTCGTGGCAAGCCATGGCGCAGCCCTCCTTGTCGAAGGGTTTGGCAGTCGCTTCATTGATGGGCCACAGCATCGCCCACTTGTCTTCGTAGTAGACGTTGTCATCGCCGCCCTTGTCTGCCGGGTCCTTGAGCTTCTTCCAGGAACCATCGGCCTGCTTCTGGTACGGGCCACGGCGGATGGAGTTGGTAGGGTCCTTGTACTGAACCAGCAGGTACAGCATGTCGGCGGTGTAGGCTGCTTTCAGCGTGACCATGGTCTCGCCTTTTTCACCGGGCTTGGCGCCAAAGTTGGCACCCCCGGTCAACTCGGCCGACAGTGGCTTGGCCTTGGCCCAGAGGGGATCGCTGGCACCGGCTGCCATGTTGGGTGCGGTGCTGGTGAAGGTGGCCACCAGGGAGTCGGGTGCCACTTTTTCCTCGACTGCCTGGCAACCGGCGAGTGCCAGCAAGGCTGTCCCCATCACTGCGGTGAATAGTTTCATCTTCATACTCATGCTCCTTCGTTAAAAAATGGGTCTTTTCTGATCGATGCAACGGCCCATTGGGGTCAAATGTATCGCGTCTGTAAAGACAAGTGCCCCCACTGTGAACCTTTGGGTACTGGTCAAACTTGATCCAAGTCAATTGAAGTCGCATGGAACTTCACTTGTTCACGCTCATTCAGCAGTTCATTGATCAGGCGGTTATGGGCCGAGCTGGCTACCAAATGGCAACTCTTCAGTCTGCAAAGAGTGACACACGTCAATGTGCTGAGAACGCCAAACCATAGAATTTCTGCAGATGCTTTGCAACAGGTGTCGTTCGCTCGCAGCTGGGTTCGGTAGTGCTATCGGAGAAGTATTTTTGGAAAAACCTAAAAAAAGACGTGCGGTCCCCGTAAAGAAGGCTTTGACTGCAAGCGCCCCCATTTCATCCGAAGACTCGAACCCTGTGCAGTCCAATTCGGTGGAACGTCCTTTCATCGTTGGCATTGGCGCCTCTGCGGGCGGACTGGAGGCGCTTAGCCAATTGTTTCCGAATCTGCCCAAGAATCTGGGGCTCAGCTATGTTGTTGTCCAGCATCTGTCGCCGACCTATCGCAGCATGATGTCGCAATTGCTGGGGCGCGAGACGACGATGCCGGTGCGCGACATTGAAGACGGTACACAGCCTGAACCGAATACGGTTTACATCACACCACCCAATCGCAATATCACGATGAGTTCAGGGCGGTTCCGCCTGGTTGAACCAGCCAAGGAATCCCTTCCCAAGCCATCGGTGAACTTGTTTTTTGCGTCATTGGCTGAAGAGGCAGCAGAGTCCTGCATTGGCATCATCTTGTCCGGAACAGGTTCCGACGGTGCAGCCGGCATCCACGCCATCAAGGCGGCGGGTGGATTCACGTTCTCGCAGGACCCATCGACCGCCAAGTACAACGGCATGCCCCAGTCGGCCATTGACACCGGTAGTGTTGACTGGATACTGCCGCCAGAGAACATGGGTTCGGAAATCAGTCTGATTGTCCAGAATCATGGACGCATTCCGATTGCGACGCAGGCTGCAAGTGCCCCGGCCAACTTGAAGACCCTGTTGGCCAAGGTGCGAGGTCGGACCAAGGTTGACTTCTCGCAGTACAAGGAACCGACGCTGTGGCGCCGTATCGAGCGACGCATGGCCGCCAACCATGTCACCACGCTGCAGGAGTACCTGGCGCTGGCTGACGAAAAGCCCGTGGAGTTGGACAAACTGTGCAAGGACATCCTGATTTCTGTCACGTCCTTCTTCAGGGATACCGAGGCCTTTGCTGCACTGGACAAGGTTGTCGCGCGCATCCTGTCGACCAAGCAGGCCGGCGATGACATCCGGATCTGGGTGGCTGGTTGCGCAACCGGGGAAGAGGCGTACTCGCTGGCGATTCTGTTCTCTGAGCACCTGGGTGCTGCGTTTGACCAGTACAGGCTGCAAATATTTGCGACCGACATCGATCTGGAGGCGATGGCGAGAGCGCGTCGTGGTGTTTTCCCCGCTCCCAGCCTCGCACACATGGACCGTGCGCGCATCAAGGCTCACTTTACCCCGCATGGCGACCGGTATGAGATCAACAAGAACCTGCGTGATGTGGTGATTTTTGCCCGGCAGGATCTGGTGCAGGATCCGCCGTTTCTGCGGCTGGATCTGGTGACCTGCAGGAATGTGCTCATCTACTTTCAAAGCGATTTGCAGTCACGCCTGCTGTCGGTCTTCCACTACGCGCTGAACCCTGGTGGGTACATGTTCCTCGGCAAGTCGGAAAGCGTATTCCAGCAGGAGGGCCTGTTTCAGGTCGTGGACAAAGATGCGAAGCTGTTCAATCGCAGCGGCGTGGCGAGCCGGCTCCCTCTGCCTCGCCATGATGGTCTGAGTGCCCCCGCCGGGCTGCATCAGCTGTTTGAGGGAGCGAAGGCACCGAGCAACGGCTTCGAGAGCATTCTTCTGGATGCAGCGAGCCGGTACTTTATTCCATTGACCATCCTGATCAACAGCAAGTTTGAAATCCGGCATATCCACGGAGATGCCAGCCGCTTTCTCAATATTTCCCCCGGAAAACCTGCATTCGATCTCATTTCTCTGATCCGGCGGGAGTTTCGCACCGAGCTGCAGGTCCTGTTGCGTCAGGCCCAGGTCAAACACACGGTGGCCACTGGACGACCTCGCCATATCAAGGCGCTTGACCCCAGGCTCGGTGTTCGCGTCACGGTGCACCCGCTACCGGATACGAGCAACGAAGCGTTGTTCATGGTCTGCATTGAGTGGATTGCACCCGTCGTCGCCCGCGAGGTTGGTGAGGACGGTGGTGGTGTTTCCGACAGGGAGCTGGAGGACGAGCTTGCAGCGACGCGGGAGCATCTCCAGTCGCTGGTCGAAGAACTGGAGACTTCGAACGAAGAGATGCAGGCGCTGAATGAAGAGATTCAAGCCTCGAATGAAGAAATGCAGGCCTCCAACGAAGAGCTGGAAGCCTCCAATGAAGAACTGCAGTCAACCAATGAGGAACTTGCGACGGTCAATGAAGAACTCATGATCAAGACTGCGGAGACGCAGGAACTCAATATCGATCTCGAGAACATCCAAAACAGTGTCGATTACCCCCTGCTCGTCCTTGATCAACAACTGGCGCTGATCCGCTACAACCGCTCAGCCGCGATGCTGTTCAAGTTGGGCAAGCCCCAGGTTGGACAGAACATTCGGGGCTTGCCAATGCCCCATGGAATGCCCGACCTGGTGGATGACATCCAGAAAGTCATCGACTCCCAATTGGCGTTTGATCGCCAGATCATCAACGCCAACAAGCGCCATTACCTGGTGCACATCACGCCCTTGCTGCGGGAGTCCCATCGCGTCGGTGGTGCCATTCTGCTGTTTACGGACAACACCGTTCTCTATGACACGCAAAAGACAGCGCGCGAGCACCAGGAGCGCCTGCTGGCAGTGATGAACAACTCGGTGTCACTGATGGCGGTCAAGGATGCATCGGGCCGCTACCAATACGCCAATCCGAAATTCGAGCGCAGTTTTGGCTTCAGTCCGGGGCAGGTCATTGGGAAGACCGACTTTCAGGTATTTCCTCCCAACGTGTCGGATCTGTTCCGCGAAAGCGAGCTGGAGGCCATGCGCCTGCGCAAGGACATTGAGCGGGAGGAGACCATTCGGCTCGGCGGTGAGGACAGGTACTTCCTCGTCGTTCGCTTTCCGGTATTTGATGATGATGGCGCCATTACCGGCGTGTGCTTCCAGGCCACTGACGTCACCGACCGCCGCCATGCCGAGGATCAGCTGCGGCTGGCAGCACGTGTGTTCGACCGTGCAGCCGAGGGGGTGGTGGTGACCGACACCAATCTGTGCATTCTGACCGTCAACGACTCCTTTACGGTTGTCACGGGGTATCAGCGTTCGGAAGTTGTCGGCAATACGCCGTCATTGCTGAAGTCGGGCAAGCACCCGAAGGAGTTCTACATCGACATGTGGGAAAAAATCAATTCCACGGGTTGGTGGCAGGGGGAGATCTGGAACCGCAAGAAGAATGGCGATCTGTACCTGGAGTGGCTGTCGATCAACACCGTCAAAGGCCAGGACGGAAAGGTCGTGAACTATGTGGCCATGTTCAGCGACATCACGCAAGTGCGCGAATCGCAGCACCGCGTTGAATTTCTGGCGACCCATGACGACTTGACCGGGCTGCCCAACCGCACGCTGTTCAATGACCGGCTCAAGCTTGCGCTAGCGCGCGCCTCCCGCTCGAAGGAACACCTGACGGTCCTGTTCCTGGATCTGGATAACTTCAAAGTCATCAACGACACGCTCGGGCACGAGGTGGGTGACATGCTGCTCAAAGAGGCAGCCAAACGGCTGCTGGATTGTGTGCGCACCGAGGATACGGTTGCGCGACTGGGGGGGGATGAGTTTGTTCTCCTGCTGGAGGCGTCAGAGCGGCATGAGGCAGTGCTGACGGCCGAACGGATTATCAAGACGCTGTCCAGGAGTTTCGTGCTGAGTGGGCGAGAGTGCTTTGTCAGCGCCAGCATCGGGATCAGCATGTTTCCGGAAGACGCGCAGGACCCCAATGGACTACTTCGCAATGCCGATGCCGCGATGTACCGGGCAAAAGACCAGGGCAAGAACGCGTTCCATTTCTTCACCGAAACCTTGGCTCGCCAGGCCAATCAGCGCCTGGACCTGGAGAGCGGCCTGCGCCGCGCCATTGAACGCTCCGAGTTGCTGCTGGAATACCAGCCCCAGGTGAATCTGGAAACGAATGCCGTGGTGGGTGTGGAAGCGCTGTTGCGCTGGCATGACGGAAGCAAGTTTGTTTCCCCCAGCGAGTTCATCCCGATTGCCGAGGAAAGCCATTTGATTGTGGCCATTGATGAATGGGTGCTGTCAGAGGCCTGCAGGCAGATCGATGCGTGGGACAAGGAAGGCCTTCCACCCATCCGGATCAGTGTCAACATTTCCGCACGCCATTTCATGAAGTCGGACATGACGAGTGAAATTGTCCGCATCGTGACCCAGCACGGAGTGGCACCCCAGCGGCTGTGCATCGAAATCACGGAAGGTGTTCTGGTGGATGCAGAGCGCGCACAGCGCGTGTTGCAGGAACTGGTGAATTTTGGCCTGCACATCAGCGTTGACGACTTTGGAACCGGCTTCAGCTCGCTGTCCTATCTGAAGCGCTTCCCTATTCACGAACTCAAGATTGACCGCAGCTTTGTCGACGGGGTCTCGATCGACGCAAACGACCGCGCCATTTCCTCAACCATCATCGCGTTGGCCAAGAACCTGGGTATGGCGGTTGTTGCAGAAGGCGTTGAAATGGCAGATCAGCATGCGCAACTCAACTCCATGGGTTGTCTGAACGGCCAGGGCTATCTGTACGCGCGACCCATGCAGCCGCACCGGTTCGCGGACTGGCTGCTTTACCGGCAGGAAGGCTGATTGCTGCCCGCAAGTGCCCGCTGCACATTTTCGGATTGGCAGTTCATTGACATAGATGAAAGTATTGTGTCGATGTCGTTCCTACATTTGCTTGGCAATGCGCCGCGTTGTTGCTGTGCAGATGAAGGGAGTTCCCATGCGCAAACATTCCATGACATTGGTGGCGTCCGTCCTGGTTGGCCTGTCCGGGTGCGGAGGCTCCGACTATGGTCCCGTCACGGGGCGATGGTCGTTGACCCTGCAGCCCGCGGGGCAGTCGGCCACACACCCGGATGCAGTCACGGTTGACCGGGTGGTCCTTAACGAGACCAACGGCGTGGTGAACGGCCGATCCGACGCCTTCACCTTCTCGGGACGCAGAAGCGGCAACCAGCTGGAGTTGACCGTGTTGTCGCCCGATCCATCCGGAACGGCGGTGGAGCACAGCTTCCTGAAGCTGAGCCTGCAGGGCGACGGCACGGTTCGAGGCTCGGGGTACACCCCTCAGCCACAGGTTTCCCCATCGGCCGAATCTGGCCGACTTGAGAATGCGGCCCGGCTGGACTATGACGTCAGTGGCCGGTTGGCGCTGCCCTTGAGTTCGGGTGAAGCTGGCGCTGCCATCGGTCAGCCGAATGTGGGTGGGGCGGCCTCGGACATTGTGCACACGGTCTGCAGCATTTTCAGTGCGGCGGAGTCGTTTGCCATGGGTTATCTCACGGGCAATCTGTATCGACCCATGGGCGGTTGTATCCTGGCGCAGTCCGGGGGCGGCTATTACGTGTTTGGCCGGGAGGCTGCCGGCTCACTGCTTCCGGTCTGGACCCAGAACGTCTATGTCCCGGTGGAGTGGGCGCCTTGCACGGAACGCCAGTACAAGTTCAAGTTTTCGTACAAGGGGCAGGCCTTCCTGACCAGCGGCGTGGAGTTCATAGCCAACTCCAAGCACGGGCCCAACTACCTGCCGGGCCTGGACATGCTGAAGGTCGGAGGCAAGAGCCTGACGGATCTGGCCGTGGAGCTGGATGACTTGCGCCGCAAGTACGGCAATTACGCGCTGCTGGTGGCCAAACACTCGCGTACAGGGTTCATGGGCCTGTACGTGATTCGCGAGCGGGGCAGCTCGGACGAGTTCAAGAACGAGGCGGTCATCAAGACGCTGGCGGGCAACCTGCACGCCAGCGTCAAGGTGGGCAAAGAGATCACGGATACCTTTGGCCTGCGCCGTGGTCCGGCGCCCAAGGTCTGCCTCGATCAGGTCGAGTTCTCGTACCTGATTGGTTCGGCTGACGTGACGCTCGATTGACGCGCCTGCCGGTACTCAGCCGGCCAGCGCCTTGAGCACATTCTCGGCTGTGGCGGGCGCGGTCAGCCGCACCGGCCGGCCGTCGCCCACGGATGCAATGGCGTCGCGCAGCGCCTCGTACACGCTGATGGCGAGCATGAACGGTGGCTCGCCAACGGCCTTGCTGCCGAACACGTTGTCCTCGCGGTTCGGCTCCGGCCACAGGTCCACCTTGAAGTGCTGGGGCACGTCGCCGGCCGTGGGAATCTTGTAGGTGCTGGGTGCGTGGGTGGTCAAGAGTCCCTTGTCGTTCCACACCAGTTGCTCGGTGGTCAGCCAGCCCATGCCCTGCACAAAGCCGCCCTCGATCTGGCCAATGTCGATGGCGGGGTTGATGCTGCGGCCCACGTCATGCAGGATGTCCACCTTCAGCACGCGGCTCTCGCCGGTCAGGGTGTCGATGGCCACCTCGGTGCAGGCGGCACCGTAGGCAAAGTAGTAGAACGGCCGCCCGGTGAGCGTGGTCTTGTCGTAGTGGATCTTGGGCGTGCGGTAGAAGCCGTCGCTCCACAACTGGATGCGGTTGGCGTAGGCCATGCTCACCACCTCATTGAAGCTGCGCGTCGTGCTGGGCGAAATCACCTGCCCGCCCTCAAAGCGGATGGCGCCGGCGCCGCAGCCGTCTAGGCCGCAGACGAAGGCGGCCAGGTTGTCGCGCACATGGCGGGCGGCAAACTGGGCGGCGCGGCCATTGAGGTCGGTGCCGGCGCTGGCCGCCGTGGCGGAGGCGTTGGGAATCTTGCCCGTGTCACTGGCAGTGCACAGCACGCGCTCAAACGGTACGCCCAGCTCGTCGGCCACGATCTGTGCCACCTTGGTGTTCAGGCCCTGGCCCATCTCGGTGCCGCCGTGGTTCACCTGCACGCTGCCGTCGGTGTAGACATGCACCAGCGCGCCGGCCTGGTTGAACAGCGTGGCGGTGAAGCTGATGCCGAACTTGACCGGCGTGATGGCTAGACCGCGCTTGATGATGGGGTTGGCAGCGTTCCAAGCCAAAACGGCCTCCCGCCCTCGTCGATATTGGGCTGATAGCTCCAGTTTTGATAGCAATGGCTGGAGGATGTTGTCCTCCACGCGCATGCCGTAATGGGTGGTGTCGCGCTTGGCACTGGTGCCGGGAATGGTTTCCTCGCTGTACAGGTTGCGCAGGCGCACGTCCAGCGGGTCCAGGCGCAGCCGGCGGGCGATGTCGCCCATGAGGGTTTCGATCAGGATCACGCCCTGCGGCCCGCCGAATCCGCGGAAGGCCGTGTGGCTCTGGGTATTGGTCTTGCAGCGGTAGGAGGCAATGTCCACGTCCTGCAGGTAGTAGGCGTTGTCGGTGTGGAAGATGGCGCGGTCGGCCACCGGGCCGGACAGGTCGGCGCTGAAGCCGCAGTTCACCGCCATCACCAGCTTGAGCGCGGTCAGGCGGCCGCTGTCGTCAAAACCCGCGCTGTATTCATACGCAAACGGGTGGCGCTTGCCGGTGACCATGAAGTCGTCATCCCGGTCCAGCCGCAGTTTGACGGGCCGCTTGAACTTGTGCGCCGCAATCGACGCCCACACCGCCAGGTGACCGGCCTGGGTTTCCTTGCCGCCGAAACCGCCGCCCATGCGCCGGCACTCCACACGCACGGCGTGGCTGTCCAGTCCCAGCGCGTGGGCCACCCAGTGCTGTACCTCGCCGGGGTGTTGCGTGCTGGAATAGACCCACCACTGGTTCTGCTCCAGCGGCAGGGCGTAGGCGATCTGTCCTTCCAGGTAGAAGTGCTCCTGACCCCCAACTTCCAGCGTTCCGTCCAGCCGGTGTTCGGCGCTGGCCAGCGCGGCAGCAGCATCGCCCCGGCGAACGAACACGGGGGGGAGCACGTAACTTTGCGCCTTGAGCGCGTCCTGCACGCTCAGGATGGCGGGCAGCGGTTCGATGCGGAGCTGCACCTTGCGCGCCGCGCGGCGTGCCTGCATGGCGGTCTCGGCAACCACCAGGCCAATCACCTGGCCAATGTGCTGCACGGTGTCGCGTGCGAACACCGGCTCGTCCCCGGCAAAGGCGGCCAGCATCGGGTCGCCGGGGATGTCCTGTGCCAGCACCACACCGACCACGCCTGGCATGGCCAGCGCGGCGCAGGTTTCCACGCCGAGCAGGCGGCCATGCGCCACCGTGGACAGGATAGGCGCGGCGTGCAGCGTGCCCCTAATCTCGGGGATGTCGTCCATGTAGGTGGCGGCTCCGGCCACCTGGGCCACCGCACTTTCGTGTGGGCGGGATATACCGGCGGCGCTCATGCCACCACCTCGTCTTCACCGGAAGGCGTCAGTTGCCGCAAGTCCGTCAGCACGGCCCCCTGGCTCTCCAGCCAGAAGCGCTGCAGCAGGTTGCCCAGCACCGCGCTGCGGTAGGCGCTGCTGGCGCGCATGTCGGAAATGGGCGCGAACTCCTGGCGCAGTACGGTCATGGCGTG
>JAVBYK010000290.1 GCA_030824095.1 bacterium | reverse complement strand
GCCGGTCTGGCATCCACCAGCGCGGACTACGCCCGATTCCTGCAATGCCTGCTGAATGGCGGCGAGCTGGACGGCCAGCGCATCCTCAGCAATGCCACGGTGCGCTACATGACGGCCGACCACTTGGGACAAATCGGCGTGCACCGGGCTGGTCGCTCCGGCGAGCTGCTGCCAGTGGGCCACGGTTTCGGCCTGGGCTTTGCCGTGCGGCTGGACGAGGGTGTGGCAGCCATGGCCGGCTCCAAGGGTCTGTACTTCTGGGGCGGCATAGCAGGAACCACCTTCTTCGTCGACCCGGCCAAGGATTTCTTCGCCCTGATGATGATCCAGGCACCGAACCAGCGGGACTACTACCGGCCGCTGTTCAGAAATCTGGTGTATGCGGCGCTGCTGGAGTAGTTATTGGTCAAATCGGGCTCTAGCCCTCGTGAAATATGCGTGAGTAGCTATTAAAGTGATAGCGATTGCGGGTAGGCTATCCTCCCCGCAGTCCTGTACCACTGTTTCACACCACCGCACACCATGCTCACCGGCGACCTCAAAAGCAAAATCGACCAGATCTGGAACGCCTTCTGGTCTGGCGGCATCGCCAACCCCATCGAAGTCATCGAGCAAATCACCTACCTGCTCTTTCTGCGCCGCCTGGACGACCTGCACACGCTGGAGGAAAACAAGGCCACCCGGCTCAAAAAAACCATGGAGCGCCGCATCTTCCCCGAGGGCGCAGACGCGCGGGGCAGGGCGTACGACACCCTGCGCTGGAGCCGCTTCAAGAACGAAGCGCCGAGCGAAATGTTCGTCATCCTGGGCGAACACGTCTTCCCCTTCCTGCGCACCCTGGGTAGCGACGACTCGACGTATGCCCACCACATGAAGGATGCCCGCTTCACCATCCCCACGCCTGCGCTGCTGGCTAAGGTAGTGGACCTGCTGGACGCCGTGCCCATGGACAACCGCGACACCAAGGGCGACCTCTACGAATACATGCTGGGAAAAATCGCCAGCGCCGGGCAAAACGGCCAGTTCCGCACCCCGCGCCACATCATCCAGCTGATGGTGGAAATGACCGCCCCCACGCCCACCGACACCATTTGCGACCCAGCCAGTGGCACATGCGGTTTCTTAGTGGCAGCGGGCGAATACCTGCGCCAGGCGCACCCCGCGCTGTTCCACGACGCCAAGCTGAACAAGCATTTCAACCACGCCATGTTCCATGGCTACGACTTTGACAACACCATGCTGCGCATCGGCAGCATGAACATGATGCTGCACGGCGTGGACAACCCCGCCATCACCTACCGCGACTCGCTGGGCCAGGAGCACGGCGCGGAGGAGGGCCGCTACAGCCTGGTGCTGGCCAATCCCCCGTTTGCCGGCAGCCTGGACTACGAAAACGTGGCCAAGGACTTGCTGCAGACGGTCAAGACCAAAAAGACCGAGCTGCTATTTCTGGCCCTGTTCCTGCGCCTGCTCAAACCCGGTGGCCGCGCCGCCGTCATCGTGCCCGACGGCGTGCTGTTCGGCAGCAGCACCGCGCACAAGGCCCTGCGCAAAATGCTGGTGGAAGACCAAAAGCTCGACGGCATCGTCAGCCTTCCCGGCGGCGTGTTCAAGCCCTACGCAGGCGTCAGCACCGCCATCCTGTTTTTCACCAAGACCAACAGTGGCGGCACGGATAACGTGTGGTTCTACGACATGCAGGCGGATGGCTACAGCCTGGACGACAAGCGCCAGCCGCTGGTGCCTGAAGATAAATTAGGCCTCCAGCCCTCGCGGAATGGACGTGACCAGCTATCAAAAGAAGAGCATGTCAAAAACAACCTGCCCGATGTGCTGACCCGCTGGGCGGAGCGGGAGGGCAAGGAACACAAGCGCAGCCGTACCGAACAAAGCTTCTGTGTGCCCAAGGCCGACATCGCCGCCAATGGATATGACCTGAGCATCAACCGTTACAAGGAAGTGGTGCATGCTGCTGTAGCACACCGTGCGCCTTCGGAAATCCTGTCGGAACTGGCCAAGCTGGAAGACGAGATTGCGCGGGGGATGAAGGTGTTGGAAGGGATGCTGGTAAAAAAAGTTTGAAATTCAAATAACTATTACTTGAATATCAACAAACAGTTAAACTGCCATCCATGCAAAACCTCAACCTCGAACAGCTCAAAGCCGCCACCGCTGCCGGTGGCGTTACCGGCATCACCCTGCGGGGCGACGGCGCTGCCTTTGTGGTCCGCGTGCACACCCAGCGTGATGAGGGCATTTTGGTCACCTCCAAAAAGCAGCCCCGCCGCTTTGCCGACCCCCGCAAAGCCCTGCAAGTGCTGCGCGCCACCGGCTGGAACGAGTGCCGCATCGACGCCACCCAATGGCGACCCGAAGAGCGTGATGTGGAAAAGGTGGCCCGCCCCGACCGCAGCGCCGCCCTCAAAGCCGCACACGAAGCCGCCCAGGCCGATGCCGATTACGACCGCTGGTTCCGCGCCAAGGCCCAAGCGGCACTCGATGGACTGAAAGACGGCACCAACCGCGTGCTAACGGACGAAGAAGTGCAGGCACACCGGACAGCCTTGCGTGCACGCTTGCTGGCGATGCAATCCGCACGCTCTGCATAGATGGCAGTCTTCAAGGTCATTAAAACCATCCAGTTTTTGCATGATCTGGATGACGTGGTGCTTTTCATTGCAAAAGACAACGTGGTCGCGGCGCTGGAGCTGGAACATCACATTCACACCCAGGTGGAAAGCCTGATCGACCCCAACTTTCCCCGCCGCCCAGGCCGCTTGTCTGGCACGCTGGAGCTGGTGGCGCATCCCAACTACATCGTGCTGCTGGAGCAAACCGACACAACGGTGAGTGCGTTGGCTCTGATGCACGTTGCCCGGCAATACCCATGAGAGTGCCATTTGTAGCAATCGCTGGGAGCCTTGGAGGCAGGGCGTTCTGCTCCGTGTCCCCCGCCCGCTTTGCGGGCTCCTCCTTGACCTGCGCAGAACGCCCTGCCTCCAAGGCTCCCGGCCCCCGTGGAATGTGCGCGGGCAGCTATCGAAATGAGAGTGAAATGAAGAAAATGATGGTGTGGAAGATTGCGGCGGGGATGAGGGCGTTGGTGGGGAGTTTGAAGTGAGCGCGTGGAAAACAGCCTCGCTGGGCGAAATTTTCGACATTGCGCGTGGTGGCTCACCAAGACCCATTCAGGACTACATCACGGACGACGAAGATGGCGTGAACTGGATTTCAATTTCCGACGCATCAGCAAGCGACAAGTTCATCACCGAAACGAAAAAGCGCATTCGCCCGGAAGGCGTGAGTCGTTCCCGCATGGTCAAGCCGGGCGACTTCCTACTGACCAACTCAATGAGCTTTGGACGCCCCTACATCATGGGAACGTCTGGCTGCATTCACGACGGATGGTTAGTGCTCAGCAGTAAGCATGGTGACGTTGATCAAGATTACTTCTTTCACTTGCTCGGGTCAGACTTCATCTACGCGAAGTTCACCAAGCTTGCAGCTGGTGCAACCGTCAAAAATTTGAATATCGATCTGGTTTCGGGTGTGGAAGTGAACTTCCCGCCGCTGGAAGATCAACGCCGTATCGCCGCCATCCTGGACCAGGCCGAAACCCTCCGAACCCAACGCCGCCAAGCCCTGGCTCACCTCGCCACCCTCACCCAGTCCCTCTTTCTCGATATGTTTGGCGACCCGGTGGTGAATCCGAAAGGGTGGTCGTTCGTGGCGTTAGACCAGTTGATCCGAGAGGGTGACACCATCAATTACGGCGTAATCCAGCCGGGTGAGGCACTGGACGAAGGCGTTCCCTTAGTTCGCGTTGGCGATGTGGTCGATATGAACTTTGACCCCGGCACTTTGAAACGCATCGACCCAACTATTGAAGCTGCCTACAAGCGATCCCGGTTGCGGGGTGACGAGATTTTGGTTACCTGCGTCGGTTCTATCGGAGTGGTTGCGCTCGTCGATTCCTCAATGAAGGGATTCAACATAGCGCGCGCTGTCTCCCGTATCCCTGCCTCGGAGAAGGTTGATCGAGTTTTTCTCGCGAGCTACCTGCAGACAGAATATGTGCAGCGCTACTTCACATCTGAACTGCGAACAGTTAGTCAACCCACGCTGAACATCAAGCAGATTTGCGAAACCAAGGTAATGCAGCCCCCTCTCCCCCTCCAACAAACCTTCGCCACCCGCATCCAAGCCATCGAAGCCCTCAAAGCCACCCACCGCATCGCCCTGGCCCAGCTAGACGCCCTGTTTGCTTCGCTCCAGCAGCGGGCGTTTGCGGGGGAGCTTTGAATCGCGACAAGCGGCACAATCTACCCTCAAACCCCATAATCAGGAGAGCACCATGGACAGAATCACCCTGGAACCCGGCAAGCGCGGCGGGCGGCCCTGTGTGCGCGACCTGCGCATCACGGTGTACGACGTGTTGTCCATGCTCTCCAGCGGTATGTCCACGGCTGAAATCCTGGACGATTTCCCAGAACTCACCGAGCAGGACATCCTGGCCGTGCTGCCCTTTGCGGCGGAGCGTGAACACCAAGTTTATTCGCTCAAAGCGCAATGAAGCGGCATGAATGGGATGCCGCGCCATGAACGCTAAAGCTAAACCACCGGTGGCAAAAACCGCAGAGACTGTTGAAATGGGTTCGGGCAATGTGTTTGCGGATTTGGGGCTGCCCGACGCGGACGAACGCCACCTGCGCGTGCAACTGGCCACCCGGCTCAATGATCTGTTGAAGGCCGAAGGTCTGACCCAGGCCGCAGCCGCCAAGCGCCTGGGCATTGCGCAACCGCATGTGTCGGAGCTCAAGAATTACAAGCTGGGCCGTTTCTCCAGCGAGCGCCTGTTGCACTACATCACGCTGATGAATCGGGACGTAGAAATCTTCATTCGTCCGCGTGCGGCGTTGCCGTTGGCTGGAACTGCCACCGGGGCAGTGACGGTGTGGGCAGCGGCTTGATCACAGGAATCTCTCCTTGCGACCATCCGTAGCGCTGGAAACCCACCGTGATGCCATACGTGCCATTGCCCTGAGTCACCGGGTGACGAATGTGCGTGTGTTTGGCTCTGTAGTGCATGGCGACGACACCGAGGACAGTGATTTGGACATTCTGGTCGAGCCCACCGCAGATACCACCATGATGGACATTGCCAAAATTCAGTATGAACTCAAGCAATTATTGGGTATTGCGGTGGATGTACTCACACCTCGGGCGCTTCCAGAGCATTGCAGGGCTGAGGTGCTCAATGAAGCGGTGTCGGTATGAGCACGATAGACGTTTTGCGTTTGCCCAAACTCTCACGGAGATTGACCCCATGAGGTCAAATCTGCAGCTTATCCAAGCAAATCGCCCGCGTTTGCTCTTATGGGGTCAAAAATAATGGCCACTAATTTCTCATTCCTGCAGACTGAATGGCCCGCGCTGTTTGCCGAGATCACCAAGGCCGAGCAGGCCGCGCTGACCGACCCGCGCACCGCCTGCTTCTACGCCCGACGCACGCTGGAGCTGGCGGTGGTGTGGTTGTTTCAGGCAGAAGGAGGTCGCAGCGGTCGCCTGCAAATGCCCTACAAGCCCGACCTGTCGGCGTTTCTGTTTGAACCCAGTTTCAAGGTGCTGGTGGGCCCCGCACTGCACGCCAAGATGGACGTGGTGCGCAAGCAGGGCAACAACGCAGTGCATAGTGCGCGGCCCATCACCGCGCTTGACGCCACCGCCGTGCTGCGCGAGCTGTTTCAGGTTGCTTTCTGGCTGGCGCGCAACTATGGGCGCAATGTGGCGGCACGGCCAGACCCGGCATTGCAGTTCCGTGCCGAGCTGTTGCCCCGTCCACAGGACGCGGCTGCCGAGCAAGCCGCCGCCCAAGCCAGCGTGCAGGCCACCCAATCCGCATTGCAGAAGCTGGCTGCCTTGGCCGACGAGCTGGCCGCGCGCGATGCGGCGCTGGCTGCTGCCCAACAAAAGACGGCCGCACTGGATGCCGAACTGGCGCAACTACGCGCCGAGGTGGCCGCCGCCAAGGCTACCAACACGGCCACAGCGGATACGCACGACTACAACGAAGCCGAGACGCGCGATCTCTACATCGACCTGCTGCTCAAGGAAGCGGGCTGGAAGCTGGACCAAGCCCGTGATCGTGAATACGAAGTGCAGGGGATGCCCAACAACCAAGGCGTTGGGTATGTGGACTACGTGCTGTGGGGCGACGATGGCAAGCCCCTGGCGGTGGTGGAGGCCAAGCGCACCCGGCGCGACGCGCGCGTGGGCCAGCAGCAGGCCAAGCTGTATGCCGACTGCCTGCAAACGCAATTCGGACAGCGCCCGCTGATCTACACCACCAACGGCTACGAGCACTGGTTTTGGGACGACACCACCTACCCGCCGCGCCCGGTGCAGGGTTTCCACAAGAAGGACGAGCTGCAACTGCTGGTGCAGCGCCGCGCATCAAGTAAACCGCTGGCAGGCGTAGCCATCAACAGCGCCATCGTGGAGCGGCACTACCAGTTGCGCGCCATTCGCCGCATTGGCGAAACCTTTGAGAAAGACCGCCAGCGCAAGGCCCTGGTGGTGATGGCCACCGGTGCGGGCAAGACGCGCACGGTGATTGCACTGGTGGACCAGTTGATGCGCGCCAACTGGGCCAAGCGCGTGTTGTTTCTGGCCGACCGCGTGGCGCTGGTCAACCAGGCGGCCAATGCCTTCAAGGCGCACCTGCCGGACGCAGCGGCGGTCAATCTGGTGACGGAAAAGGCCACCGAAGGCCGGGTCTACGTCAGCACCTATCCCACCATGATGGGCTTGATCAACGAGACCGACGAGGGTCTGCGCCGCTTTGGCGTGGGGCATTTTGACCTGATCATCGTGGACGAGGCACATCGCTCCATCTACCAAAAGTACAAGGCCATCTTTGCCTACTTTGATGCGCTGTTGGTGGGCCTGACCGCCACGCCCAAGGACGAGATTGACCGCAATACCTATGGCCTGTTTGGTCTGGAAGATGGCGTGCCGACCGATGCCTATGGGCTGGAGGACGCGATTGCCGAAGGCTACCTGGTGCCGCCGCGCGCCGTGTCGGTGCCGCTGAAGTTTCAGCGCGAGGGCATCAAGTACGCGGAGCTGAGCGACGACGAGCGCGCCCAGTGGGACGAGCTGGACTGGGACGAAGACGGTCATGCCCCCGACGAGGTGGGCGCCGAGGCGGTGAACAAATGGTTGTTCAACCTTGATACGGTGGACAAGGTGCTGGAAACGCTGATGCGCGATGGGCGCTATGTGGCGGGCGGCGACCGGCTGGGCAAGACCATTGTGTTTGCCAAGAACAATGCACACGCCAACTTCATCGCCGAGCGCTTTGATGCCAATTACCCAGACAGGGCGGGCCACTTCGCCCGCGTCATCACCTACCAGACCGAATACGCGCAGAGCCTGATTGACGACTTCTCGGTCAAGGAGAAGGCGCCGCACATCGCCATCTCGGTGGACATGCTGGACACCGGCATTGACGTGCCCGAGGTGGTGAACCTGGTGTTCTTCAAGATCGTGCGCTCCAAGGCCAAGTTCTGGCAGATGGTGGGGCGTGGCACGCGCTTGTGCAAAGACCTGTTCGGCCCGGAGCAGGACAAGCGGGAATTCCTGATTTTCGACTTCTGCCAGAACCTGGAATTTTTCAGCCAGAACCTGGAAGGCAGCAAAGGCAATGTGGCCGAGCCGCTGAGCCAGCGCACCTTCAAGGCGCGCCTCGAACTGTTGGGCGCGCTGGATGAACGGCTGGCGGCGGATGGTCAGCGTGTGGGCGAGCCGTGCGCAGAGTATGGGTTGACGGAAGCCGTGATGCGCGCCGACACGGCTGCGCTGCTGCATGGAGTGGTGGCGGGCATGCGTCTGGACAACTTTGTGGTGCGCCCGCAGCGCCGCTGGGTGGAGCTGTGGAGCGACGCGAAGGCGTGGCACACCGTCACCGGCGATCAACTGGTGGAGCTTGCCGCACATGTCTCCGGCCTGCCCAGCAGTGTGCGCGACGACGATGAAGAGGCCAAGCGCTTTGACTTGCTGATGCTGCGCACGCAGTTGGGCTGTGTGCATGGCGATGTGGGCTATGCGCGCTTGCGCGATCAGGTGCGCGCGTTGGCCGATGGTCTGAGTGAGTTGGGCAGCATTCCCGATGTGAAGAAGCACATGGTGCTAATCGAGGCGGTGGCGGGCGAGGAGTGGTGGCAGGACGTGACCCTGCCCATGCTGGAGCAGGCGCGCAGGCAGTTGCGCGGGTTGATCCGGCTGCTGGAGAAGACGCGCCGCAAACCGATTTACACGGACTTTGAGGATCAGGTGGGCGAGACGGCGGAAGTTGCTTTGCCCCTGGGCGGCAGCGCGGGCGACTTTGAGCGCTTTCGCCTCAAGGTGCGCGCCTTCCTGCGTGCGCATGAGAGCCACATCACGTTGCACAAGCTGCGCCGCAACCAGCCGCTGACGGCAACCGATTTGGCCGAACTGGAGCGCTTGTTGATGGAGAGTGGCGCCGGAACCGCACAGGATGTGGCGCGGGCCGGAGAGCAGGCGCATGGCCTGGGCCTGTTTGTGCGCTCACTGGTTGGGCTGGACCGTGAAGCTGCCACGCAGGCACTCAACGGCTTTGTCAGCGGCAAGACGCTAACGGCGAATCAACTGGAGTTTGTGAACCTGATCGTCACCCACCTGACCGAGCGGGGTGTGATGGAGGCGGCACTGCTGTACGAGCCGCCCTTTACCCACTTTGCACCCCAGGGGCCGGACGCCCTGTTCACATCGGCCCAAGTGGACGAGCTGTTTGGTGTGCTGGACCAAGTCAGGGCTACTGCGCTGGCAGCTTGAGAGACATTTAGGCCTCCAGACCTCGTGGAATATGCTTGAGTAGCTACCAAAACAGTAGCAACTCACGCACATGACTGGAGCACAACGCTCAGTCTTTCGCCACTTCCAGCACCAGCTTTCCGAAGTTTTCACCATTGAACAGCTTGAGCAGGGTCTCGGGGAAGGTCTGCAGGCCGACCACCACGTCTTCCTTGCTCTTCATGCGCCCGTCCTGGATGTAGCCGGCCATCTCGGCAATGGCCAGGTGGTAGCGGTCGGCGTAGTCGAACACCACGATGCCTTCCATGCGGGCGCGGTTCACCAGCAGGCTCAGGTAGTTCTTGGGGCCCTGGATGGCGGTCGTGTTGTTGTACTGGCTGATGGCGCCGCAGATGATGATGCGGGCCTTGCGGTTGATCCTGGCCAGCACGTCGTCGAGGATTTCGCCGCCGACGTTGTCGAAGTAGATGTCCACGCCCTTGGGGCAATGCTCCTTCAAACCAGCGCGCACCGCGCCGGGGCCGGCCTTGTAGTCGATGCAGGCGTCAAAGCCCAGCTCATTCACCACCCATTCGCACTTGGCGGCACCGCCGGCAATGCCGACCACGCGGCAACCTTTGATCTTGGCCATCTGGCCCACGGTCTGGCCCACGGCACCGGCGGCACCGGACACCACCACGGTTTCGCCGGCTTGGGGCATGCCCACGTCCATCAGGCCAAAGTAGCCGGTCATGCCGGGCATGCCCAGCACGTTGAGCCATTGCGTGAGCGTGCCAGCGCGCAGGTCGATCTTGGCAACGCCATTGCGCTTGATCTCGTCGGCGGCAATCGTGATGTATTCCTGCACGCCAAAGCCACCGCCTACGTAATCGCCCACGGCAAAGGCGGGATTTTTGGACGCAATCACCTTGCCGACACCACCGGCACGCATCACCTCGCCGATACCGACCGGCGGGATGTAGCTCTTGCCTTCGTTCATCCAGCCGCGCATGGCCGGGTCCAAGGAGAGGGCCAGCGTCTTGAGCGTGACGCCGCCTTCAGCCGGTTCGGCCACCGGCTCAGTGGTGTGGCTCCAGTCCGTGGGTTTGGGCATGCCCACCGGGCGGGCGGCAAGGCGGATCTGGTGATTGACGAGGTTGGCGAGGGACATGGCAAATTCTCCGCAGGGGGGATCACAGGGGGGGCAAGCGGCAAGCGGCTTGCGTGGGAGGCGCATCGTAGCGCGGCCTTTTGGCGGCGGGCGTTGCCAATGCGACAGTCCCTGCCCGGCGCCGGGGATTGATTGGGTCTATGCTCGGCGCATGACTGACAGCAAACCAACCCGTACCTATGACGTTGTGCTCTATGGCGCCAGCGGCTTCGTCGGCCGCCAGACTGTGGCCTATTTCGCCCGCCACCCACAGGTCAAGGCGCTGGGTCTGTCCTGGGCGATTGCCGGGCGCTCCGCCGACAAACTGGAGGCCGTACGCAAGGCGTGTGGCGCGCCCAAGGTGGGCATGCTGGTGGCCGAGGCACATGATGCCAAGGCCATGGACGCGCTGGCCCGCAGCGCCCATGTGGTGCTGAGCACCGCCGGCCCCTT
>JAVBYK010000082.1 GCA_030824095.1 bacterium | reverse complement strand
TGGCAGGCAACGAGACCGAGACCTTCACCTACCAGGTCACCGACGCGCTGGGCAACACCGCCACCAACACCGTGGTGGTCAACATCGCTGACGATGTACCCACTGCCAACGCCGATACCAGGACAGTCACAGAAGACCAAGTCGGAATCACCGGCAACGTGGCCACCGGCATTAACGCCTCAGCCGACACCCAAGGAGCGGACACGGCCACCGTCACCGGGGCACAGGTCGGCAATGCCGGCGCCGCCCAGATCAGCTCTGGCGTGGGCACTGGCCTCTTGGGCACCTACGGCACCCTGACCATCAATGCCGACGGCTCCTACTCCTATGTCACCAACGCAGCAGCCCAGGCGCTCAATGTCGGTGACTCCAGGAACGATGTCTTCAGCTACACGCTCAAGGATTCCGACGGCAGCTTCTCCACCACCACCGTCACCATGACGGTCACCGGCTCCAACGACGCCCCCGTGGCCGTGGCCGACATGGGAAGCACGCCCGAAGACACTCCCATCAGCGGAAACGTGCTGACCAACGACACCGATGCCGATACGGGAGCGAGTCTGACGGTCTCCCAGTTTGTTGTGAGTGGCACCACCTACTCTGCGGGTTCCACCGCCACCCTGCCCGGCGTGGGCACTCTGGTGATCAACACCGACGGAACCTACACCTTTACACCGGCAGCCAACTACAGCGGCCCCGTTCCGGTTGCCACCTACACCATCTCCGACGGCACCGCGACATCCACTTCCACGCTGACGCTCAGCGTCACGCCTGTCAATGACACACCGGTAGCCAGAGCCGATGTCGGCGCAGTCAATGAAGACGCAACCCTTACCGTCCCCGCCAGCGCTGGCGTCATTCAGAGCAACAGTGGCGCAGGCATGGATACAGATACCGACAACACCACCGCATCGCTGCTCGTGAGTGGTGCCACCTCCGGGACCGGTGCAGTCTCACAAGGTTCTGGCGTGGGTACGGCCCTCACCGGTACCTATGGTCATCTGACGCTGAATGCCGACGGCAGTTACACCTACGTTGCCGATCAGCCAGCCGCCGATTCCCTGGCCAGTGGAGCCTCTGCCAATGACGTCTTCACATATACCGTAAGGGACCCCGGCGGCATGGTCTCCAACACCACCACGCTGACCATCACGGTGACGGGCACCAATGACCTTCCCAGCATCAGCGCAGGCCAAACCAGCACCGTGTCGGAAGAAGGCCTGGCCAACGGCATTACCGACACGGGTGGCACACCATCCGACAACACCAACGCAACCACCAGCACGGGCCAGTTCACCGTGTCCGACCCGGACAACACGGTCACAGTCACACTGGGCGCACCCGCAGTCAGCCTGACATCCAACGGCAATGCCGTCACATGGGCGCTTACTAACGCCAATCAGACGCTGACGGGAAGCGCGGCAGGACAGACGGTAATGACAGTCACCATCGACAACACGGGCGCCTACACCTCCACGTTGCTCAAGCCCATTGATCATCCCACCGGCGGCGGTGAAAACCTGCAATCCATACCGGTCACCGTGACGGTGTCAGACGGCACCGCCAGCAGCACATCTACCCTGACCATTAGCGTGGAAGACGATGCACCGTCTGCGACACAAACAACAGCCTCCGTGACACTGCCCAACGTCAACACCAACATCCTGCTGACACTGGACGTTTCCGGCTCCATGACCACCACCGATGGCGGTGGCGGCAAGACCCGACTGCAACTGATGAAAGAGTCTGTCGTTGGCCTGCTGGATGGTTACGACAATCTGGGCGACGTGCGCGTGCGCATCGTGACGTTCTCAACCACAGCTGCAGAACAGGGCACCAGCTGGGTGGATGTGGCCACGGCCAAGTCCATCGTCAACGGCCTGTCGGCCAACGGCAGCACCAATTACGATGCCAGCATATCCACCGCGCAAAGCGCATTCACCGACAGCGGCAAACTGATCGGTGCCCAGAACGTTTCCTATTTCCTGTCTGACGGGCAGCCCAATCCAGGCACCAGCCAGATCGATCCGGCAGCGGAAACCACCTGGACCAACTTCCTGAACACCAACGACGTCAAGAGCTTCTCCTTCGGCATGGGCACAGGTGCCACGCAAGCCGCACTGGACCCGATTGCCTACGACGGGCTCACCAACACCAACACCAACGGCGTTGTGGTGTCAGACATCACCCAACTGCCACCCATTCTGCGAGACAGTGTGGTTGCACCCACAGCAGGCAACGTCATTGGCGGCGGCCTGGGCGCCTCGGTCGGCTTTGGTGCGGATAGTGGCTTCTTGCAGACGCTGAGCATTGATGGCAGTGTCTACACCTTTGATCCCAAGGCCAACAGCGGTACCGGCGGCGTTACGGTAACCGGCACAAACCGTGGCGTCTTCGACACCGTAGGCAATACACTGACTGTGACCACCCTCAAGGGTGGCAAGTTCGTGGTCGATCTGGATACGGGTGACTACACCTACACCGCGGCGCCAACCATTACCGTAGTCCAGCAGGAGAACATCTCCTACACGGTGCTAGATGCCGACGGCGACAGCGCCAGTTCGACACTGACGATTGATGTGAATCCTCCGCTGGCAATCGCCACCATACCGCCACACGTCAACACCATCAGCAGTCCGACGATACGCGAATCCACATCTGGCAACGCGACAAGCCTGGTCTACACCGTGAACCTGGACATCATGACGGGCGCGCCCACCACATTCACCTACAACCTGGGTGATACTGGTGTTGCAGGCACGGCATCGGCATCGGACCACGGAACGGTTTCTTTCAGCGGCGGCGTAACCCTGAGCGGAACCACCCTGACGGTACCCGCAGGCGTCATCAGCTTCACGGTCACGATACCCACGACAACGACCGGTGGCACAGAAGGACCTGAGACCCTGCCGCTGACCATTGGCGGCGTCACCGGCACGGGAACGATTGCCGAAACCGGCACCTTCATCCCCAACGTGACGATCGACAACGTCACCGCCAACGAAAGCCAGGGCAACGCGACATTCACCGTATCACTCTCGCAGGCATCGGCCAATACCGTCACGGTCACCTACAACACCAGCAACGGCACAGCCACTACCGGTAGCAATGATTACCAGGCCCGGTCGGGCACCGTGACATTCGCGCCGGGGGAAACCACTCAGACAATTTCTGTCAACGTGCGGGAAGACGCGACAGTGGAGGGCAACGAGACCTTCAATGTCAATCTGACCGGTGCGACGAACGCCAACATTCTGGATAACCAGGGCGTTGCCACCATTGTGGACAACGAGGCCAAGATCTCCATCAACGACGTGACAGTCAATGAAGCCGCGGGCACGGCGACCTTCACGGTAACGCTGTCCGACGCCGCTGCATCGAACGTTACAGTCCAATACAGCACCAGCAATGGCACCGCGACTGCCGGCTCGGACTACACGGCAAGGGGTCTCACCACCCTGACCTTTGCACCAGGCGAGACGATCAAGACCGTCACCGTCAACATTGCCAACGACGCCACGGTGGAGTCCAACGAAACGTTCAACGTGAACCTGAGCAATGCTTCGACCAATGCCACGATTGTGGACGCCGTCGGCGTAGCCACCATAGTGGACAACGAGCCACGCATTTCCGTCAACGATGTCACGGTCAACGAAGGCGCTGGTACTGCAACATTCACCGTGACGCTATCTGAGGCCGCTGCAGGAAACGTGACGGTGCAGTACGCCACCGCCAACGGCACGGCAACCGCCGGATCGGACTACACGGCAGCCGCACTCACGACGCTGACCTTCGCACCTGGAGAAACCAGCAAGACCGTTACCGTGGCCATCGTGAACGACCCAGCGGTGGAGGGCAATGAGAGCTTCACCGTCAATCTGTCCAACGCATCCGGCAACGCCACCATCCTGGACGGCGCGGGCATCGCCACCATCATTGACAACGCCCCGGCTGCAGCACCGCTGGCGGCACCAATGATGATTGCCTCTGGCAGCAGCACTACGCCCGCTCCATCTGCAGGTTTCAGCGATCTCAACGAAGTGATCAAGGTGAACGAAGACGCCACACTCACTGGCAGCGTTCTCACCGGGACAACCAGCAGTGGCGGAACAGTCAGCGTGGTGAACTTCCAGATCGACGGCAACGCCACTATCTTCAAGGCCGGCGAAACCGCCACCCTGGCAGGTATTGGCACCCTGTTGATTGGTGCGGATGGGGCATTCACCTTTGTGCCAGTAGCCAATTACAACGGCGCAGTACCGACGGTAACCTACACGATGACCGACGGCTCGAACAACGACACCTCAACGCTGAGCATCTCGGTCACACCCGTCAACGATGCACCAGTCGCCGTGCACGACACGGCATCCACCATGACAGGCTCGCCCGTCACCCTGACGTCCACAACCTTGCTGATTAACGACAGCGATGTGGATGGAGACCCGCTGACACTATTCTCTGTCCAGGATGCCAACCACGGCAGCGTTGCGATGGTCGGATCTGATGTGGTGTTCACACCAACAGCGGGGTACACCGGTGCGGCATCTTTCAGCTACACGATCAGCGACGGTCATGGCGGGACTTCGACCGCGACCGTCGATGTCAGCGTCAACGCTGCGCCGGTTGCCGCCGCCGACGCGGTCTCTGGCACTGCCAACAACCCGATCACCATTGCACCGTCTACCTTGCTCAGCAACGATAGCGACCCGAATGGCGATCCGCTAACCATCGACTCGGTGCTGGATGCAACCCATGGAACGGTAGCATTGGTGGGTGGCAATGTGGTGTTTACGCCAACCAAGGACTACGTTGGTGATGCGTCATTCAGCTACACCATCAGTGATGGCCATGGTGGCACTGCGTCCGGCTCTGTCAGCGTGACCATTGCAGCAGACTTGCTGAAAGCTGGCAACACACCGACACCATAATTGCGAGACCGGCGCTGTTAACCGGGCTCGTTCACCGCGGGCCCGGTTGCTCCATCAAAGCCGACCAGGGTCAACGCCTTCAGGTCGGTCTCACTGGTCACGCCTTCAGCTATCACCTGTAGCCCGATGCTATGGGCAATGGTGGACAGGCCCTTCAAAAACGCCTGATTGCCAGCATTGCCGTCCAGACCGCGCACAAAACTGCCATCGACTTTCAGGTAATCCAGACCCAGGTCATGCAGGCGACCAATTTCACTGAACTGGCGGCCAAAGTGCTCCAGCCCCAGCTTGCAGCCGACTCCCCGCAAGTCTGTACACAGCGCCTTGAACGCCTCAAAATGCGCAAGCGCACCCGACTCAGCCACCTCTAGCCACAGGCGCTGAGTGCCCGGGCGCCGCTTGAGCAACTTCTGCAGATTGACGCGAAACTCCGGCAGGTAGATGGAACTAGCGGACAGATTGATGGCCAAGCCGGGGAGTTGCGGCTTTGCCTCCAGCTCATCGAGTCCCAGGGCTACGGCGGCCAGGTCCAGTTGCGGGGTCAACTTCAGCCGTTCCGCTACTGGCAAGAACTTGCCGGCCGGCTGCCACTCGCCCCGCTCGTCAAACATCAACCGCAACGGGCACTCTCTGTGCACCAGCTTCCCGTCCAGTGACATGACGGGGAAGGACACCAAGCGCACCCACTTCTGATCCAGTGCACGGTGGATCAAATGCGACCACTCTTCCGTGCTCTTCGGGGCATCTTCCGCCACATGCAGGCTTATGACCTTGAACCCGCTGGTTCCCTGCGCCTCGACGGCGGCGAGGGCCAAATCCACCTGTGCCAATATCGCCGCGGTTTCCACACCGGGGGGAAAGTGGCCGCACGCAAGCCAGGTGCTGGGGCGATCCGGCAAATAGGCAGATGCCTCGCTCGTCAGCACCTGGAACAACTGCTCGGCAACCTCCTGCGGCGACGAAAGTGCAGGCACCAGCATGGCAAAGTCCGCCCCGTTGAGACGGGCTGCCAGCGCATCTGGAAAACGTTGCGCGACGGACACTAGCCCGCGGCTGAACGCCTGCAGGAGTTCGTCAGTATCTTTTCGGCCCAATGACTGATTCACTACCGCCAGATTCGCCAGCCTGGCAATGAAAACAGCGCCGCCGGTCGACTGCTCTGCCTGTACGGTGTCCCGCAGACGCGCCATGAAGTTGCTGCGATTGGCCAGCCCGGTCAAGGCATCACAATTTGCTTCGCGGCGAACCCCTTCCAGGCGCTTCGCTTCATCCTCAAACATGGCTTTGAGCCGGGCCACCGTAACGTTCATGGCCTGCGCCAGTTTCTTCAGCTCCGGCACACCAGGCTCTTGCATCGTCACAAAGCGCCGCTCAGTGATGGCCTGTGCTTGCTCAATCACAGCATCCAGCGGCCGGCGCAGGCGGCGTAACACCAGTGTGCTCATATAGCCGCCCGCCAGTCCCGCCAGGGCCAGGGCCAGCCCGATTTCCTGCGCACTTTTCCACAATGCAGCGTAGGCAAAGCGGCTTTGGCTGATCAGGGTCACGGTCCCGAATTGCTTCCAGCCGCTGGAAATCTGGGCTTGCCCCGGCTGCGCACGGATGGGCAAAAGCTGTGCAAACCACCCCGGGGCGCCCAGATCCACCGCCGACTCCACGCGTTCCGACATGGTCTTGCCCTGTGGGTCCGTCACTCGCACCAGTTCATAGTGCCCCCCGTCAAAAAGCGAGGCAACAACGAGTTCAATCGTCACCTCATCCGGGTTGCTCTGGCTCAGTGACAGCGCCAGTGCGGTGGCGTTGTCGGTGTTCTTGATGGACAGCTGCGACTCCAGATACGCCCGCGCACTGAGCATGGAGACCAGCAGACTACCTGCAAGGGCCATTAGCGTGCTGGCAATGATGGCGAGCCACAGTTGGCGAAACATGGACATTTTTATGCTTCCTTATTGGGGCTGAGGGGTCATTCGAAACCCTCAGCGCGTGCACGCTTCAAGAGGTCTTCCCAGCGCGATAGCCGCCCATTTCCGGCGGCGGGTGTGGACTCTTTACCGGACACGCCGGTAAAAACCCCTTCACTATTGAAACTGAATACCGGAACCAGGTCGGGGCGGCGTGAAGCCGGGCGAATCTCACTGACCAAGTTATCCAGAACCAGTGGTTCTGCTTCGGGCTGCGAGTAGTACGCCAGCACCATGTGTGCCTGGGAAGCAACCGTATCAGACGACCCGATCTTGGCCCGTACATAGATCAGGCGCAATTTCTCGGGTGCGACCCCAACCTCTCGCAAGGAGAAGTACTTTGCAATGGCGAAGTCTTCGCAATCCCCCGCACCACGGCCCAGGGTTTCCAGCGGGGTGGCCCAATAATCGGCCTGATTCCAGATCGCCGTATCTTCACCAAAGGCGATCTGCCGGTTGAAAAAATCGTTGACGCGCTTGAGGCGTTGCGCGTCCGCGGCACCGCTGCGGATATCGGCCAGCATGGCCTGCCACGCAGTGAACCGTACGGTGACCCCGCCCCCCCAACGCTGCGAGAAGTTGGCCAACAAACGTTCAAAGTCTGCACTACCATAGGCAGCCTGACCAAACCACGAGCCCAAAACACATACCAAAACCACCCACGGGAGCAGGATTCTGTTCACACGGGACGGATGCACGATCATCAACAAAAAATGCACCAACAGGTTATGGCAGAAGGAAATGGCATCCAACACGATCCCGGCGCTCACATGCCTGGCGCAAGCGCGCCTGCGCAGTGCCGAAATATTCCGTGCATTTTTTCACATATGCTCCATTTTTCTGAATTTCCGGTACATCAGAGCCACAAAGGTGTCAAGATTTTCCACGAAAATCCGACACTAATCATGCTCATCGAACAGTAGCACAGTCCACAACCACGAGTTGCTGAACTGAATGCAGAAGAAGTACAGAAAGAATCACGCCAAATATGACCAAGCTAACCGCCATCAGTTGCGCAGTGCTCATTGCGACCACCAGCTTCAACCACACCGCGATGGCGGAGCCGTCACCCACGACATTGAAAGCAGCCGTTGAACGTGCAGTCCTGCAAAACCCAGAAGTCAAGCTCCGCTTCCACAATCTGGAGGCTGCCAAAGCGGAGCGCCAGGTAGCGCAGGGCGGATGGTTTCCCCGTGTTGATCTCGAAGTGGCTGGAGGCTCCTACGAAACCAAGACACCGGCTCTTGCCTCCACACTGGGCTACAACGGCAACCGGGCTACGCTCCAGTTGCGTCAAACCCTGTTTGACGGATTTTCAACGCTGCATGAAACCCGGCGTCTGAGCTATGCCCAGCAGGCTGCCTATTTTGATTTGCTGTCGGCCAGCAACCAGACCGCATTGGAAGTGTCCCGAACCTATCTGGACGTTTTGCGCTACCGCGAACTCGTCCAACTGTCTGCCGACAACTTCACGACCCACCAGGAAGTGCATGACCGCTTGAGCCAGAAGGTCACCGCAGGCGTTGGCCGCAAGGTGGACCTTGAGCAAGCCGCCGGGCGCATGGCACTGGCCGAATCCAACTGGCACACGGAAGTCAGCAACTTGCACGATGTGTCGGCCCGCTACCAGCGGCTGATTGGCGAAGTACCATCCCAGGCTTTAACTCCTGTTGAATCCATGGCAGGGCAGCTCAAACCTGGCACGGGATTCTTGACCGAAGCAGTCCGCACCAACCCGGACTTCCTGTCTGCGGTGGCTGCGATCAGAAGCTACCGCTCTGATGGCAATGTGCGCCGGTCCGCCTACGCACCCACCGTGGAACTGCGTGCCCGCCAGAGTTATGAGACCAACCAGAGCGGGGTGACCGGCGATTACCGCGACACGGCACTGGAAGTGGTGCTCAGCTATAACCTGTACCGTGGCGGCGCCGACAAGGCCCGTGTCAACCAGTATGTCGCCAAGCTGGGAAGCGCCTTCGATCTGCGCGACAAGGCTTGCCGCGATATCTGGCAGACTGGCGAAATCGCGTACAACGACTCCCAACGCCTGACGGCACAGATCAAACTGCTCAGCCAGCACGAACTGTCCACCTCCAAAGCCCGCCAAGCCTACCAGCAACAGTTTGATATCGGCCAGCGCTCCCTGCTGGACCTGCTGGACACCGAGAATGAGCTCTACCAAGCCCGCCGCGCGCTGGCCAATGCCGAGTACGACCTGCAGCTTTCGTCATTTCGCGTGCTGGCCACTTCTGGCTCGTTGCTCGGCGCCTTGAAGCTGCAGACGCTCTCGCAGGAGACGCCGGCTGCCTCCGGCAATACGGAGGACGATGACGAACTGATGCAATGCAGCAACCAGATCCCGTCCACGCCAGCGTTGGACCGCACTTTTAACTCGCGCCCCGCAAGCCTGCCCGCTGATCCAGTCAAGCCCGCCGCAGCGCCTGCACCTGTCGCGGTCCCGGTGCCCACCCCTGCACCGGCCACGACTGCATGCTCACAACTCCCCGGCATGGTCGATGGCTGGCTCGATGCATGGAACCGCCAGGATGTCACCCGCTATCTGGCCGCCTACTCCGCCAATTTCGTTCCGGCAAAAGGCGCTGATCGCAAGGAATGGGAGGCCATGCGCAAGACCCGTATCAGCAAACAGGAAGGCATCCGCATCTCGATTGGCAAGTTGGAAACCTTGCGCTGCGACGGAAAGTCCGCCGAAGTCGCTTTTTCCCAGGAATATGGCTCGGCCAGTTACCAGGACAAGGTCCAGAAAACCCTGTCCTGGGAGAATGTGCAAGGCAACTGGAAGATCACACGCGAAGCTGTCACCAAGGGCCGCGCCTACTAATCATCCAGATCGGTTGGCCCCTGCCTAGCGCAGGAGCCCGATCAGGGACAGGACTCCAATCAACAGCGGCTGGTGCAGCATGTACCAGCTCAGGCTCCAGCGGCCCATCCACGCCAGAGCGGCAGTAGCCGGCTGGCGGACATTGATTTCAAGCCGCGCAATCCAGCCCCGGGATTGCGCCAACCGCCCCGCCGCCATACCCCACCACATCACACCCAACCAGGGGAAAAGTGGGACATAGTCTTCGGTAACCGGTTTGTGGCTGATCAGGCCGATCCAGTTCAGTGGCTTGGCATCCCACGCGGCTGGAGACGGCAGCATGGCCTGGATGGGCGCAGCCCACCAGCCCAATGCCAGGGCGGCTAGGCCAGCCAACCACAACCATGCACCCCACCCGGCCGTCAAACGGCACAGAATCAGCATCACGGCCATGCCGTGGAGCACGCCAAAGTAGATCCAGCTGTTCGGAAACATCAGCGCCGAGCCGACGCTGACCGCCACGGCGCAGCCGGCAATCTGCAGCCAACGGCGCCAGAACCGGCCCCAGCTCTGACCGGCCTGCACGGCCATGGCCTGGCCAAAACCCGCACAGAACAGGAACAGGCTCAGGATGCAGGTGCGCTGCACCGTCCACAGCGGTGCGCGGTAGAAGTCTTGCTGGATGTAACCAAAGTGATTCAGGTCAAACGCGAAGTGGAAGACCGTCATCCACAACACCGCGCCGCCGCGCAACAGATCCAATGTCGGGAATCGCCCGTCCGAGACGACCTTCGGCGCAGCGCTGGTCTTTTTGCTGCGTGCCATCACTTGCTG
>JAVBYK010000405.1 GCA_030824095.1 bacterium | reverse complement strand
TTGCCCGGACCGCACGGCAGCGGTGACCTGGGCGCGGCGGCCTACCACTTTGTGGACTGGCTGCAGTCGGCCGGTCAGCAGTTATGGCAAATCCTGCCGCTGGGCGGCATAGGCCCCGGCAATTCCCCGTACATGAGCAGCTCGGCCTTTGCCGGCAACCTGCTGCTGATTGACCTGTTTGATTTGCAGCGCGAGGGCTGGTTGCAGGACGTCGATCTGGTGCCCGACGCTGCCTTCACCAGCCGCCGCCAGGACTTTGCCGTGGTCTGGCCGTGGCGCATGGAGCGCCTGGCCCGCGCCGCCCACACGTTTGCAGAAGCACCCCAATCCGCCCAACACCAGCAGGACTTTGCCGACTTCTGTGCGGCGCAGGACTGGCTGGACAACTACGCGCTGTTCATGGCGCTGGCCGAACACCATGCGGGCCTGGACTGGTGTGATTGGCCCGGTGGCCTGGCACAACGCGAGGCGTCAGCCATGGCACAAGCCCGCACGCAACACGCTCCACGCATCGCGTTCTGGAAGTTTTGCCAATGGCGCTTCTTTGCGCAGTGGCAGCGCCTGCGCGCCTATGCCAACGCGCGCGACATCCGCATCGTCGGTGATGCGCCCATCTTCATCGCGCTGCAAAGCGCCGAAGTGTGGGCTCGTCAGGACCTGTTTGACCTGATGCCAGATGGTCGCCCACGCGTGGTGGCCGGTGTGCCGCCGGACTATTTCAGCGCCACCGGCCAGCGCTGGGGCAATCCGCTGTACCGATGGTCAGCCCATGCCGCCGAGGGCTATGCCTGGTGGATTGAGCGCATCCGCCGCACCTTTGAGCTGGTGGACATCGTGCGCATCGACCACTTCCGCGGCTTTGCCAGCTACTGGGAAATTCCCGCTGAAGCGCCCACCGCGATTGAAGGGCAGTGGCTGCCCGGCCCGGGTGCGGCGCTGTTCAGCGCCATCCAGGCGGCGCTGGGGCCGCTGGCCATCATTGCCGAAGACCTGGGCGTGGTCACGCCCGATGTGGAGGCGCTGCGCAGCGCGTTTGCCTTCCCCGGCATGCGCGTGCTGCAGTTTGCATTTGGCGGTGACAGCACCAACAGCTTTCTCCCGCACCGCCATGCGCGCGACACGGTGGTCTACACCGGCACGCATGACAACGACACCACCGTCGGCTGGTGGGCCAGCGCGCCTGAGCCGCTGCGCCAGCATGTGCGCGACTATCTGGGCGTGGACGGCACTGCTATCCACTGGGACCTGATCCGCGCCGCCTGCGCCAGCGTGGCCGACACTGCCATCCACCCCATGCAGGACATCCTGGGCCTGGGCACCGAGCACCGCATGAACTTTCCCGGCAAGGCCGAGGGCTACTGGGAGTGGCGCTTTGACTGGTCCGAGGTGAACCCTGGGCACGCTGCGCGGCTGCGCCAGTTGTGCCGCCTCTACGGTCGCGACGGCAGCAACGACGCGTTGCCCTAGGCCGTGAAGCGCAGCGTCATCTACGCGTTGGGAGCCGCGGCACTGTTTGGTGCCAGCACGCCGCTGGCCAAACTGCTGGTCGGTGACCTGCCACCGGTGCTGTTGGCGGGGCTTCTCTATCTGGGCAGCGGTTTGGGGTTAAGCCTTTTCCGTGTGCTGCGTGACGGCGGCTGGAAACCGTCCGGCCTGCAGCCTGCCGAGTGGCCCTGGTTGTTGAGTGCCATTGTGTTTGGTGGCGTCGTCGGCCCGGTGGTGTTGATGGTGGGTCTGGTCTCCACGAGCGGGGCCACCACCTCGCTGCTGCTGAACCTGGAGGCCGTGCTGACGGCGCTGATCGCCTGGCTGGTGTTCAAGGAAAACGCCGACCGGCGCATCGTCTGGGGCATGCTGGCCATCGTGGCTGGTGGCGTGGTGCTGGCCTGGCCGCAAACGGGTGACACCGCGTCCCGTGGATTGGGGCCGCTGTGGGTGGCGGTGGCCTGCCTGTGCTGGGCCATCGACAACAACCTGACCCGGCGCGTGTCGGCGTCGGATGCCGTGTTCATTGCCGCGACCAAGGGGCTGGTGGCCGGCGTGGTGAACACGCTACTGGGCTTTGGCCTGGGTGCCAGCCTGCCGGCCTTGCCCACGCTGGCCGGCACATTGGCGGTGGGTCTGCTGGGCTATGGCGTCAGCCTGGTGCTGTTTGTGCTGGCCCTGCGCGGCCTGGGCACGGCGCGCACCGGCGCCTATTTTTCGACCGCACCCTTCATCGGTGCGGCGCTCGCGCTGGGCGTGCTGGGCGAGGGCGCCTCACCAACTTTGTGGCTGGCGGCAGCGTTGATGGGCGTGGGCGTCTGGCTGCACCTGACCGAGCACCACGCGCATGCCCACACCCACGAGCCGCTGGTGCACACGCACCGGCATACGCACGACGCGCACCACCAGCATGCGCACGATGGCGAGCCGGTCGGTGAGAAGCCGCATGAGCACCCGCATACGCACGCGCCGTTGCACCACAGCCATCCGCACTACCCGGATACACACCACCGACACAGCCACTGACGCACGGTCTGCCGTGAAGCGTGCAAACCAGACTGCAGCGTGCTGCGTTACATTCGGTCGCAACAACCCACAACGCTCGGAAAGAAGAATGAAAAGTCAGTTTGCACGCTGTGCAGCCGCTCTGGCCCTGGTGGCGAGCGCAACCGTGGTCCAAGCCCAGAGCCCGATACTGCCCTTGTGGGAATTGGGGGCATTTGGCGGCACCGCCAGTACGCCGGCCTACCCGGGGTCGGCGGACCGGGCTTCGCGCACACTGGCGCTGCCCATTCTGGTGTACCGGGGGGAGGTGTTTCGTGCAGAGCGGGGCGACGTGGGCGCCCGGCTGTTCAGCAGCGACGATGCCGAGCTGGATCTGGGGTTCGCGGCCTCGCTGCCAGCCACTTCCGACGATCTCTGGGCCCGCAAGGGCATGAGCGACCTGGGCACGCTGGTGGAGTTTGGCCCGCGCGTCAAGATTACGCTGGCACGTCCTGCGCCGGGTACGCGCGTTCGGCTGGAATTGCCGCTGCGCGCAGTGCTGGAGTTCAACAGCGGGGTGCGGCAGCAAGGCTATGCGTTTGAGCCCGAGCTGTCTCTGGATGTGCGCGACATGGGGGCGGGCTGGAACCTGGGTGCCACGGCCAGTCTGGTGTTTGGTGACAAGAACCTCAACAACTATTTCTATGGCGTCTCAAAGCCCTTCGCGACGCCCTCACGCCCGACCTTTGATGCGCAGGCGTGGTTGATCACGACCCGATTGGGGCTGAACGTGGCAAAAAGCCTTACACCGGATGTCCGCGTGTTCGGCTTCTTGCGCCATGAGTTGATGGATGGCGCGGCCAACATGGCCAGCCCGCTGTTCCAGCAGACCACCGGCACGTCCGTCGGCGTCGGACTACTGTGGACCTTGGCGCGGTCGGAACAACGCGCGGCCGCGCGCTGAGGTGATTGAGGGCCTAGCCAAGTGTTCCCCCTGCACCAGCGACTCACCCGCTACGCACCGCACCTGGTCGCGTGGTTGATGCTGTCCACGGTGGGTTGCGTGCTGCTGGCCCGCTTGGAGTTGGGTCAACTGCGCGACGCCTTCGAGACCGATGCCCGCATCAGCCACCGCCTGCTCAGTCAGCGCGCCGTGCAGCACGACGCCGTGCTGGCCACGCTGGGGCTTCTTCAGCCGGGTGGTGCCGAAGCTGCGGAGCAGCGTTTGTCGTCCGTCTACCCGCAAATACTCGGTGTGCAGCGGCGCGATCCGGGTACGGCCTGGCCCAATGCGGCTCTGGATGCGGCCGAGCAGGCTTCGCGCCTGGCGCGTAGTGCAGCGTTGGCCAACCTGGATTTCACCGCCGAGCGAGCGCGCTACCAGCTGGTGCTGGCGGCGCAGCCGGCCAGTTTCGCCCTGCTGATCGACGTGCAGGCCAGCGTGCCATGGAACGACTGGTCCATGCCCGTGCAAACCAGCCCGGTGCGGGTGACGCTGGAACATGCCGGGCAGGCCTTTGTGGTGCAACCGGGCCGTATCGGTGATGGGGGGTGGCGGTTCGAATTTCACAAGCATCTGGCCAGCGCCAGCCAGCCGTTTGATGTCGTGGCCATCCGCCAGGTCGGTTGGCAGGAGTTGCCCTGGGCGTTCATGTTGCTGTGGGTTGTGGGGGTGGCCTGCGGTGTGGTTGCCTGGTCGGCCTGGCAGGGCCAACGCAGTGCGCGGCGTCGCGCCGAAGAACTGTTGCGCGTGGGGCAGGTGGCGCGCCTGAATACCCTGGGCGAACTCGCCGCGGGCATGGCCCATGAACTCAACCAGCCCCTCACGGCCATACTGGCCAACACGCAGGCGGCCAAGCGCCTATTGCAGGACGATCCGCCAGAGCTTTCCACCGCGTGTCAAGCCATGGACCAGGCCGTCGCCCAGGCGCGCCGCGCTGCCGAGGTGCTGGCGCGCCTGCGCCGAACCGTCGAGCAACCCAGTTCAGCGCAACCCGATGAAGCCGTCGATCTGGAGGCGGTTGTGCGCAACGCGCTGGACCTGCTGGAACCCGAACTCCGGCGTCGTGACGTGACGGCAACCGTGAAGGCCGCGCAGTCCGTCCGTGTGCATGCGGAGCGCGTAGCGCTTGAGCAGATCGTGCATAACCTGCTGACCAACGCACTGCAGGCGCTGGACCAGGTCCCAGCCGGCGAGCGCCAGCTCACCATTCACATCGCCGTGGAAGAGGGCGCCGGCGTACTGCGTGTGGTGGACAGCGGCCCGGGCATAGCGCCTGACATCCTGCCCCGCGTGTTCGAGCCCTTTTTCACCACCCGGGAGGGCGGCCTGGGTCTGGGCTTGAGCCTGTGTGAGACCCTGGCCGTGGGCATGGGCGGGCAGTTGCTGGCACAGGCCCATGCACCGCGTGGTGCGCAATTCATTCTCTCGCTGCCACTGGCACCCGCTCCATGACCGCGCCGCTCTCGCCCCTGATCCATTTGATTGACGACGACGCGGCCGTGCGTGATGGCCTGTCCATGCTCATAGGCACCGTGGGCCTGCGCGTTCAGGCCTGGGCGGACCCGCAGGCGTTCATGCAGGGTTTTGACCGTCAAAGCATCGGCGCCATTGTGCTGGACGTGCGCATGCCAGGTACCAGTGGCCTGACCGTGCTGGATGCGTTGGTGGCACAAGGGGTGGACCAGCCCGTGATCATGCTCACCGGTCACGGCACGGTGGAACTGTGCCGGCGCGCATTCAAATCGGGTGCGACCGAGTTCCTGGAGAAGCCGGTGGACGACGAGGTATTGCTGGAGGCCCTGCAAAACGCCGTGCGCCAGCATGTGCGCTCACGCGAGCGGCATCAGGCCAATCAGCAGGCGCGCGAGCAATATGCGCAGCTGTCCGAGCGGGAGCGCGAGGTGCTGGGCCTGATTGTGGAAGGGCTCACCAACAAGGAAATAGGGCGTGCACTGGGCCTGTCGCCACGTACGGTGGAAACCCACCGGGCGAACCTGTTTGCGAAGCTGCAGGTGGAGTCCTTGGCGCACCTGATTCGCCATTACGCCACTCTGGCTTCCCAGCCCGAAACCTGAAGGGCTGCGTAGTTATACGGAGCCGGGTGCGTAGCCGCACGAATGGCCCTCAGGCGGGCATCCCACTACATTTTCTCCACGTGTGAGCAGTCGCCTCACACCCCACCCATTTTTGGAGAAAACCCATGCGTTCCTTGCACTGCGCCACTGCCATCGTCTTGTCACTCGCCACACTCGGAGCCAGCGCCCAGGCGGTGCGAGCCGAGAAGAATATGTCGCTTGAGCTGGCCACCAAAATTGCATCCGCTACCGTGGCGGCCTGCAGCGCCGACAAGTACAACGTGACCGCCACCGTGGTGGACCGGGCCGGCGGTGTTCGCGCCGTGCACCGTGCCGACAACGCCGGCCCGCACACCCTGGCGGCCAGCCAGGCCAAGGCGTTCACTTCGGCTTCCGCCAAGAACTCCACGCTGGCCATGTGGGAAGGCGTGCAGAAGAACCCAGCATCCACCCATGTCGCTTCCATCCCCGGCTTCCTGCTGCTGGGCGGGGGCGTGCCGGTCAAGGTGGGCGATGAGGTGATTGGTGCCGTGGGTGTGGGTGGTGCACCCGGTGGTCATCTGGACGAAAAGTGCGCCCTGGCGGGCATTGCCGCCGTGCAGGACCTGCTGAAGTAAACATGTCGCCAGTCATCCGAGGAGTCGCCATGTCCCCAACCCAGAACCGACTGCTGGCTTGGCCGGTGGCGGCCTGTATGGCACTGGCTGGCCTGGGCTTTGCAGCCCAGGCACAGGTTGCACCCAGTGCCGCCGAAGTGGTCCGTTATAGCGGCCTGCATGCGGCAGCCCATCGGGGCGAGCTTGCGCAGGTCCGGAAACTGCTAGCCAGCGGAGCACCAGTCGACGCGCGGGATCCGTATGGCCGCACCGCGTTGCATGTGGCGACCTTTGCCCGGCAGCGCGAGGTGATCAAGGCCCTGGCGCAAGCCGGTGCCGACCTGGGTCTGCTGGAGAATGATCGTTACGACGCGGTGACGATTGCGGCGGTGGCGGATGACGAAGCGACCCTGCGTCTGCTGTTGCAACTGGGTGCCAGCGCAGCGCTCACCACCAGCCGCTACGACGGCACCGCGCTGATTGCCGCTGCGCACCTGGGACACGATGGCGTGGTCAGGCAGCTCATTGCGGCCGGTGCGCCGCTGGACCATGTCAACAACCTGCACTGGACGGCGGTGATTGAGTCCATCGTGCTGGGTGACGGTGGCGTGCGACACCAGGCGGTGCTTCAGGCCCTGTTGGATGCCGGGGCCAGCACTCGGCTGGCTGACCGGGAAGGCAACACACCGCTGGCATTGGCCAAAGCCCGCGGGTATGCGGCCATGGTGGCCTTGCTGCTGAAGGCGGGCGCCCGGTAGGGCATAGCCTCCGCGCGCAGAAGCCTTCTGGCCGAATGGTTTTTGGTCAAATTGGCTTCTAGCCCTCGTAGAATATGGGTAATTAGCTATAAAAAATGTAGCAAATCCGGTTCCGCCGGCTGCCCGGACTCACCTGCTACTTGCCGCTGCCCGCATCCCGGTCAATGCCCAGCTTGCGCATCTTTTCCCACAGGTTCTTGCGGCTGATGCCCAGGGTGTCGGCGCAGGACTGGATTTGCCACTGCTGGGCGTCCAGTGCACGGACGATGAAGTCGCGCTCGCATTCGCTCAAGTAGTCGCGCAGGCTGCCGGCCACGTCCTGCTGTTCGCCCAGCGGCGGGGCGGGGCGGTCGAACAGGATGTCGTGGGAGATGGTGCGGCTGTCGCTCATCAGGCTGGCGCGCTCCAGTGCATTCTTGAGTTCGCGGATGTTGCCCGGCCAGCGGTAATGGCGGATGGCGTGCTCGGCTGCCGGTGTCAGCGCCGGGGTGGCCTTGCCGCAGGCGGCCGCCATGTCGGCCAGCAAGTGGCGCGCAATCGGCAGGATGTCTTCGGCGCGCTCGCGCAGCGGGGGAATGCGCAGCTCCACCACGTTGATGCGGTAGTACAGGTCTTCACGGAACTCGCCGCTGGCGACACGCTCGGCCAGCGCCTGGTGGGTGGCGCAGACCAGGCGGATGTTGACCGCAATCGGTGTCTCGCCGCCCACCCGCACGATGCTGCGCTCCTGCAAGGCGCGCAGCAGCCGCACCTGCATGGACAGCGGCATGTCGCCAATTTCGTCGAGGAACAGCGTGCCCCCATCGGCCTGCTCGAACACGCCTTTCTTGGTGCGCCCCGCGCCGGTGAAGGCGCCTTTCTCGTAGCCAAACAGCTCGGCCTCCAGCAGGCTTTCGGTCAGCGCCCCACAGTTGACGGCAATGAAGGGGCGGCTGGCGCCGGTCAACTGGTGCAGCGCCTGCGCCACGCGCTCCTTGCCCACGCCGGACTCGCCGGTGATCAGCACCGAGGCCTCGCTGGCCGCAAGCCGGTGCAGCATGGATTCGATCTGGCGCATGGCCGGCGACTGACCCAGCTGGCTGGGCCCCAGGTCGTCATCGGTGCCGACCAGGGCCTGGATCTTGTCGATCAGGGCGTCCAGGTCGAACGGTTTGGTGATGTAGTCCTGTGCGCCTTTCTTGAGCAGGCCCACGGCACTGTCAATGTCGCCATGGCCGGTGATGAAGATGAAGGGGGGCAGGCTCAGGTGTTCGTCCAGCAGGGTCTCAAACAGCCGGTCGCCGGTGATGTCGGGCAGGCGGATGTCGCTGAGGACCAGGGCATAGGGCTGGCGGCGCAGGGCCTCCAGCGCGGCGGTGCCGGTGTGGTGCCAGTCGCAGTCCAGGCCTTCGAGCTCAAAGCGGTCGCACAGCGACTCGCCCATGATCGCGTCGTCTTCAATCAGGCAGATGCGGCGGGTTGCTGGGGGCATGGACGGGTTCCAGGGGGATGATGACGGTGAAGCGGGTCAGCTCCGGGTTGGATTCAGCGCCTATCGTACCGCCGAGCTGGGTCACGATCTGGTAGCAAATCCACAGGCCCAGGCCGTTGCCGCCCTCCGAGAAGCGGGTGAAGGGCTCGAACAGGCGCGCCAGTTGCTCGGGCAGCAGCGGGTGCCCGGTGTTCTCCACCACCAGCACAAAGCGCTCGCTGCCCGCCAGCGCGCGCACGGCGACCTGGCCCCCGCGCCCGGCGGCCGTGATGGCATTGAGCAGCAGGTTGATCAGCACCTGGCGCACCAGGGTGGAGGGCAGTGCAATGGTGTCGGCCAGCGCCACCGTCCACGCCAGCTGCGTGCCCTGCTTGTGCGCGGCCGGGGTCACCAGGATGCGCACATCCTCCAGATCGGTCGCGCCCAGTGGGCGGCTCTTGACCTTGGCCTCCACCAGCAGGGCCGCCACCGTCTCGCGGATTTGCGAGAGGCCACGCTCCAGCAGCGAAATGGTCTTTTGGGTGATGGGGTCGGGGCTGCCGTGGCGCTTGAGGGTGCTGATGGCATTGAGCATGCCGCCCAGCGGGTTGTTGATCTCGTGCGCAATGCTGGCGGTCAGTCGCCCCACGGCGGCCATGCGTTCGCTCTTGACCATCTCCTTCTCAAACTCGGCCTTTTCCCGCAGCTTGACCAGCACGGCCTCATAGGCCTGAAAGAGCTGGCCCACCTCGTCGCCATAGGGGTAGAGCGCGGGGTCCAGGTCCTGCAGTTCCCCGTTGCCGATGCGGTTGATGCGCTCGGTGACCATGCGCATGGGCAGCATCATGCGCCGGCCCCAATAGGCGGTGATGGGCAGCAGGATGGCCAGCACCAACAGGCTGATCCACGCCGAGCGGCTCAGGATCAGCGAGAAACGCTGCCACAGCAGCGACTTGTTGTAGGTCACGATCAGGGTGCCAAGTCGCACACCGTCGCTGGCAATCGGCAAGGCCACATAAATGTGCTCCGCCGAACGCTCGCTGTGGACAAACACGCCGGCGTCGGCGGCCAATGGAAGGTCCCGGCTGATGGCGGCGAAGTCGGGGCCCAAGGCCACCAGCGGGGTGAGCATGGGGTGCTCCTGCGGGCGCGACGACACGTAGACGCGCTGGCTGTTGTCCAGCACCAGAATGCTCTCGGTCAGCGCCGTTCCGGGTGTCACCGTGAACGGCAGCGAGACCACCTCAAAGGCCTCCCACACCTCGTCATGCAGCATCACCGGGAACAGCGCGTGCGCGGTGGTGCGGCCAATGTCCTCGGCGTTTTGCAGCAGGTCGCGGTTCAGGTTGTCCCATGCCTGGATGACGTAGGACGTGGACAGTGCCAAGGCCGTGGCCACGATCAGCCCGCCGCCCCACAGCGGCAGCTTGAAGCGCAGACTGAGGTTGAACAGCCACATCAGATTTCGCCAAACACGCGCATCATCTCGGCAACGCCGTTGTAGAGCGTGGGCGAGCCGGGGGTAAAGCTGTCCAGCTTCAGGCGCGCCAGCAGCGCGCGGCCTTGCGGGTCGTCCTTCATGCCCATCAGCGCGCGCTGCATCTGGGCAAAGTCGGTCTCGTTCACGCTGGCGCTGGCCACCATCGGCGGGAAGCCATACTCCTCGGACTTCCAGACGATGCGGGTCTTGGCCGTGATCTCGGGCCTGACCTTGTTGAGCACATCCCAGACATAGCTGTCCACCGCGCCGCCCTGTACCAGGCCGGCAGCCACCGCGTCAATCACCTTGCGGTGCGACCAGGTGAAGAAGGTCCGCTTGAAGAACACAGCGGGGTCCGCGCCGCTGCGCTTGATTTCAAAACGTGGAACCAGGTAGCCGGTGTTGGAGTAGGGGTCCGCGTAGGCGAAGATGCCGCCTTTGAGGTCGCCAATGCCACGGGTCTGCGTGTCCTGCGCCGGCACGATCAGGTAGGAGCGGTAGGTCGGCTTGCCTTCGTTCACCGCCACGGCCATCAGCCGCACGTCGTTCTTCAGCATCACATACGGGTAGTCGCAAATCCACGCGAAGTCGATCTTGCGCTGCTGCAGCAGATCCATGGTGTCGCGGTAGCGGTCGCGCTGAACAAACTCCACCGGGCGCTTCAACCGGGCCTCCAGGTAACGGCGCCACTCGGCCAGCAGGGCATGCTGGTCGTGCAGGAAAGCCGGTGTCATCGCAAAGCGAATGGGGTTGGCGGCGTCGCCCGCGTGGGCACCCA
>JAVBYK010000528.1 GCA_030824095.1 bacterium | reverse complement strand
GTAGCCCTCGTGGTACTTGCGCATCCAGCTATAAAAATAATAGCGAATGCGATGAGCAAACGCAGCCAGGAACGGGGTGGCACTCTCACGGTTTGCCGCGCAGGCGCTGCATGGTGTCGCGCAGGGTCTCGTTCTGGGGGTTCAGTTTCACGCCCTCGTTCCAGATGGTGCCGGCTTCCTCGCGCTGGCCAATGGACCAGAGCACCTCGCCCAGGTGGGCGGCAATTTCAGCATCCGGGCGGGCCTTGAACGCACTTTGAAGCAAGCGCAGGGCCTCGGCGGAGTTGCCAGCGCGGAATTCCACCCAGGCCAGGCTGTCCACAATGAACGGGTCATCCGGCGAGTGCACCAGCGCCTGTTTGATCAGTTCCCTGGCTTCGTTAAGGCGGATGTTGCGGTCTGCCAACGAATAACCCAAGGCGTTGTAGGCGTGGTGGTAGTCGGGCTTGGCCGCCATCACCTTGCGCAGCAACTGTTCCATTTCGTCGGTCTTGCCCAGCCGCTCGGCCATCATGGCCAGGTCGTACATCAGGTCGATGTCGTCCGGATAGCGCACTGTGGCATCCTGCAGCAATTCATAGGCTGGGGCGTACTGGCGGTTTTCGCGCAGCAACTGCACCTCTGCATTGATCTTGGCCAGTGCGTCGGTGGCCTGCAGTTCCGGTACGTTGCGTAGGGCGGCGCGGGCCTGTTCCAGTTGCCCCTGCTGTACCAGGATGGCGGCTCGCCGTCTTTCCACGCGCAGCGCGTCAGCGGGACTCTGAACCTTGTCCAGATAGGCCTTGGCCTCGTCCAGCCGTTGGCCCTGCTCGGCAACCTGGGACAGCAACAAATAGGCCTGTACCAGCCCACGGCCCATGCTGGCGTTGGGGGATGTGTCAGGTTTTTGGGTGGCCAGTTCCACATAGGTCTTGAGCGATGACTCGGCCAGGGCCAGGTTGGCGTCCTGCAACTCCAGCGAGCCACGCATCAGCCAGGCCTCGGGGAACTGGGGCTGCTCCTCGGTTGTCAGACGCATTTGCGTGTACGCATCGGTATAGCGCTGGCTGTTGATCAGGTGGCGGGCGTAGGCCATGCGCACTTCGGTGATGGGTTTGGCGGCCAGGAACCGTTGGACCATGACCTCGGCCGTCGGACGCTGGGGGTCAATCAAAGCAATGGCCAGCAACACCGGCTCTTCGGCCCCTGCATCCATGGCCACGCCGTTGCGCGCGGCCTCCAGTGCGCCGTCGGCGTCCTCGGCGTGCAGCCGCATGGTGCCGATGGCGGCCCACGCCGCGGCACCCGTGGTGCGATTGCCGGTCTCGGTGGCCAGCGCCTTTTCCATAACGGATGAGGCCAGCTTCTTGTCGGATACCCGGACAAAGTAGCGGGGTAGCAGGTGGATGGCGGTAACCCTCTCAGTGGCAGTCAGGCCGGCGAGTTCACGCTTGATGGGCTCCTGCGTTTCAGTAATCCGGTTCAAACCCAGCAATATCTGCAGTTGGATGCGGTTGGCTTCCCGTGAGGACGGAAATGCGCGCGCCCAGGCCTGCGCGGCTTCCAGGGCCGATTCGCCACTGCGCGCGTTCAGCGCGATCTCCACGGCGCGCTCGTACAAGCGTGCCGAGTTGGCCTTGCGCGCCGCGTCCAGCATCAGCGCATAGGCTGAACCCCGGTCGCCCGCCTGCGCCGTCATTTCGCTCACCAGCAGTTGGTAAAACAGTTCTCCGTCCAGGTTGGAGTTTTCCGGGCCTTCCGCCTTCGCGGCGGCGGCCCATGCGCCAGTGCTCAGACAGGCGGCAATCAGGGTCAGGGACAGGAGACGGGGGATTCGTGACATCGGACCATAATAATCCAAGCAGGAGAACCCTAGACCCATGCCTGAATTGCCCGAAGTTGAAGTCACGCGACTGAGTTTTGCCGACCGCATCGCCGGTGCGCAGATCCAGTCCGTGCGCGTGGGTAAACCACTGCGCTGGCCGCTGGGTATTGAACCCAATGCTTTGGTGGGGCGCCAGGTGCAGGTGGTGCGCCGCCGTGGCAAATACCTGCTGGTGGACCTGGACCAGGGCCTGCTCCTGTTGCACCTGGGAATGTCAGGCAGCCTGTCCTTTGTGCAACAGGCGCCCGAACCCGGCAAGCACGACCATTTTGATCTGCAGACCTCACGCGGTACGCTGCGCCTTAATGACCCGCGCCGCTTTGGCGCCGTGGTGTTTGCCGACTCCGAGGACGACTCGCAAGCGCAGAAGCTGCTGGGCAAGCTCGGTGTGGAGCCGCTGGCGGGGGACTTTGATCCGCTGCGCTTCCACCGCGCGCTGGTGCAGCGCCGTGCGCCCATCAAGCAGGTGCTGCTGGCGGGCGACGTGGTGGTGGGGGTGGGCAACATCTACGCCTCCGAGGCGCTGTTCCTGGCCGGTATTCGACCAACCACCCGGGCATCCAGACTGAGCAAGCCGCGCGCCGCCAGGTTGCACCAGGCCATAGGCCAGGTGCTGGCTCGGGCAGTGGAAAAGGGCGGCAGCACGCTGCGGGACTTCTCCAACGCCCACGGCGAGTCCGGTTACTTCCAGCTGGAAGCCATGGTGTACGGGCGCGACGGCCAGGCCTGCAAGGTCTGCGGCACCCCCATCAAGGCCATTCGGCAGGGCCAGCGTTCCACTTTTTTCTGCCCACAATGCCAGAAGCCATGAGCCTGTGGGGCGAGGGGAGTGCTATATTGGGCGGCTAGACGGGGGCTCTCTTGACTACATCCTTTAACGAACAGTTTGACCAGCTTGGCACATGGCGGCGTGAATTTGCATTGCGCCTGAAACTGCTTGCCGAATGGATGAAGGACAACGAACTGCTGGACGCAGCGGTCGAAGAGCGCCTGCGCCGCCTGGGCACCCAGGTGCGCTCCGACAAAGTGATGGTCGCGTTTGTGGCGGAGTTTTCCCGCGGCAAGTCCGAGATGATCAATGCCGTGTTCTTTGCCGGCTATGGGCGGCGCATCATGCCCGCCAGCGCCGGGCGCACCACCATGTGCCCCACCGAAATGGGCTACGACGCCGATGTGCCTCCCTGCCTGCGCCTGCTGCCCATCGAGAGCCGCTTGCAGCCCCAGGCATTGATGGAATGGCGCATGGTCCCCGAAAAGTGGACCCGCATCGACCTGGACGTGAACAATCCGCAACAGCTGGCGTCTGCCCTGGAAAAGGTCGCCGAGACCCGCAAGGTGACGCAGGACGAAGCCCGCGCACTGGGTTTCTGGCACAGCCAGGCGCCGGAAGACAACCCCATGGTGGATGCCGATGGCATGGTGGAGGTGCCCAAGTGGCGCCACGCCCTGATCAACATCGCCCATCCGCTACTCAAGCAGGGGCTGGTCATTCTCGATACGCCCGGACTGAACGCCATTGGCGCCGAGCCCGAGTTGACCGTCAGCCTGATTCCCCAGGCGCACGCCGTGGTGTTCATCCTCGGGGCGGATACCGGTGTCACCAAGTCCGATCTTTCTATCTGGCGTGAGCACTTGGTCAGCGAGACCGACAGCACCGACTCCCGCCTGGTGGTGCTGAACAAGATTGACACCCTGTGGGACGACCTGAGTTCGCCGGCGCAGATTGACGCGCAGATCGACCGCCAGATCAGCAGTACCGCGGAAATCCTGGGCATTCCGCGCGACCGCGTGATTGCCGTGTCGGCGCAGAAGGGACTGGTTGCCAAAGTCACGGATGACGAAGCGCTGCTGCAGCGCAGTTGCCTGCCGGTGCTGGAAGACGCGCTGGGCCGGGGCATCATGGGCAAGCGCCAGCGGATTCTGGCCGAGGCCATGGCCTCCGGCATCACCGACCTGCGCGCCGAGACCGCCCGCGTGATCAACATCCGCAAGCGCGATTTGACCGAGCAGATGATGGAGTTGAAGGGCCTGCAGGGCAAGAATGCCGCCGTGATCAAGCACATGCGCTCGCGCATTTCGCAGGAGCAGGCCGAGTTCGATCTGGGTGGCGCCAAGATCCACGCCGTGCGCTCCGTGCACTTGAAACTGCTGCGCGAGGTGTTTGGCATTTTGGGCTCCACCGCGCTGAAGAAGGAGATGGCCCAGCTGAGCACTGCGCTGCTACAAAAGGGCCTGAAGCTGGGCGTGAAGCGAGCCTATGGCGAGACCTTTGACCGCCTGCGCGCCAACCTGCAAAAGGTGCAGACCCTGTGTGGCGAGATCCAGGCCATGCTGGGCGCCACCTTCCGCCAGCTCAATGGGGAGCATGGCTTCTCATTGCAGGCACCGACCGAGCCGCAAATGGCACAGTACCTGAGCGACCTGGACATGGTGGAACGCAGCCACATCCAGTACCTGGGCATTGGCAACGCATTCAAGCTGGCGCAACCCGAGTTTGCCGACCGACTGGTGCGCGCACTCTCCACCCGGCTGCGCAGCGTCCATGAAATGGCGTTGGGTGATGTGGAGCTGTGGAGCAAGTCGGCCGCAGCCCAGTTGGACGCCCAGTTGCGCGAACGCCGGCGCAACTTCAGTCGTCGGATTGAAGCCATCGACCGTATCCAGCAGGCCGCCGGTGGCCTGGAAGACCGTATCCAGGACATTGACCAGCAAGAGGCCGCGCTCAGCCAGATCGAACTCAAGCTGATCGAGTTGACTGACTACCTGATTGCGGCCAATCAGACGACCCACACCCCGGTGGACGTCGAGTTCGCCTGAGCGTGCGTTCCAACAAGGCCGGCTTTGCCACCCGCGTGGTGGCCTGGCAGCAGACGCATGGTCGCAATGACCTGCCCTGGCAAAACACCCAGGACCCCTACCGCGTCTGGCTGTCCGAGATCATGCTGCAGCAGACGCAGGTGGTCACGGTGCGTGGCTACTTTGACCGCTTTCTGACCCGTTTCCCCGATGTGCAGGCGCTGGCCGCTGCCAGCCTGGACGATGTGCTGGGCCTGTGGAGTGGCCTGGGCTATTACAGCCGGGCCCGCAACCTGCACCGCTGTGCGCAGACGGTCGTCGAGCAACATGGCGGTGCGTTCCCGCGCGACGCTGCGGTGCTGGAGACCTTGCCCGGCATCGGCCGCTCCACGGCGGCGGCCATTGCCTCCCTGTGCTTTGGCCAACGCGTGGCCATACTGGATGCGAATGTGAAGCGCGTCGTGACCCGTGTGCTGGGTTTTGACGCCGATCTGGCCCAGGCGGCCAGCGTGCGCGCCCTGTGGGACGCCGCCACCGGCCTGCTACCGACGGGTAGTGGTGTGACCCTGGCCATGCCCCGCTACACCCAGGGCATGATGGACTTGGGCGCCACCATGTGCCTGCCCAGCAAACCCAACTGCCCGGCGTGCCCGGTGCGCGGCGATTGCAACGCGGCAGCGGCGGGTGACCCGCAACGCTACCCGGTGCGCACCCGCACGCTCAAGCGCAGCAGCCAGGGCCTGTGGCTGTTGTGGCTGCGGCGGGACGATGGCGCGGTGTGGCTCAGCAAGCGACCTACGCCCGGTGTCTGGGCTGGGCTCAGGTGCTTTCCGCTGTTTGACGATGAGGAGGCCCTGCGCGCCGCGTTGCCGCCCCGGCTTGCCATGCGACTGGTCATGCTGCCCGCCGTCACCCATGTGCTCACGCACAAGGACCTTTTTCTGCATCCAGCCCTCGTGAATACTGGCGATGATGCTATCGATTTAGGAGCTGGCGAGTGGTTCACCCCGGCACAATGGGCCCATGCAGGACTGCCCGCGCCGGTGCGCAGGCTGCTCGAATCGGCCTAAAGCGCGTCGATTTCCCGGTGGCGCTTGAGGGCGACCCACTCGGAGCCAAAGCGCTGGGCCAGCCGCTCCACCAGATAGACCGAGCGGTGCTGGCCGCCGGTGCAGCCAATGGCCACCGTCACGTAGCTGCGGTGGTCGCGGGCCAGCGCATCCAGCCAGTTCTCCAGAAAATGGCTGATGTGGTGCAGCATCAGGTCCACGTCCGGTTGCGCCTGCAGGAACTCGATCACGGGCGCATCCCGCCCCGTCAGGTGCCGCAGCGCAGGCTCGTAATGCGGGTTGGGGAGCATGCGCACGTCAAACACGTAGTCCGCATCGGTGGGCACGCCGCGCTTGAACGCGAAGGATTCAAACACCAGGGTCAGCTGCTCCAGCGGTGTGGAGATCAGTGCCTTCACATAGCCCTGCAACTGGGCGGCGCGGATGATGCTGGAGTCAATGATGTGCGCATCTTCCCGCAGAATGGCCAACAGCTTGCGCTCCAGCTCGATGGCGTCCACCAGGGCGCGGCGCGCGTCCTGTTCGCCATGATTGGCGTCGGACTGCGACAGCGGGTGCTTGCGCCGCGTCTCGGAATAGCGGCGCACCAGCGTGTCGGTATTGGCATCCAGAAACAGCGATTTGACGCCAATGCCACGGCTGCGCAAGGTGGCGAGTTGGTGTGGAACCAGTGGCAGCGAAGTGGCGCTGCGCACATCCATGGCAATGGCCACGCGCCGGGCCTGGTGCTTTTGCTCCAGCTCCACAAACTGCAGCAGCAGTTCGGGCGGCAGGTTGTCCACGCAGTAGAAACCGGCATCCTCCAGCGCATTGAGCGCGACTGACTTGCCGGAGCCCGACATGCCGGTGATCAGCACAATTTCCAGAGGGGGGGGGGCGTCGTCCTGCATGGTTTCAGGCTCCCGACTGCAGCATTTCCTTGGCGTGGGCCAGCGTCGTGCTGGAGAGTTTTTCACCGCCCAGCATGCGGGCAATCTCCGCCACGCGCTGTTCACCAACCACTGCGGACACGGTGCTCAATGTGGACTTGCCGCTCAACTGCTTGGCCACCACCAGATGGTGGTCCGCGCAGGAAGCCACCTGGGGCAGGTGGGTGACGGCCAGCACCTGCCGGTCAACACCCAACTGGCGCATCAGCCGGCCCACGGTCTCGGCCACGGCTCCGCCCACACCGGAATCCACCTCGTCAAAAATCAGCGTTTGTGCGGTGCCCAACTGGCTGGTGGTGACCGCAATGGCCAGTGCGATGCGCGACAGTTCGCCACCGGATGCCACCTTGCCCACCGGGCGTGGTGTGCTGCCAGCGTGGCCGGCCACCAAAAAGCCCACGTCTTCCAGCCCGCTCTGCATGGGCTGTGCACTGGCCTCCAGCGCCACCTGGAACTGGCCGCCCTGCATGCCCAGACCCTGCATGGCCTGGGTGATGGCCTGTGCCAGCACCGGTGCGGTCTTGGCCCGGGCCTTGGACAGGGCCTTGGCCTCCACCAGGTAGGCGGCGTGGGTTCTTTTCTCGGCACCTTGCAGCCCTTCCAGATCGGCGGCGGCATCCAGTTGTGCCAGTTCGGTCCGCCAGGAGGCCAGCAAGGCCGGCAACTCCTCCGGCAAACGCTTGTAGCGCCGCGCCAGTGACACCCACAGCGACATGCGCTCGTCCAGCTCGGCCAGGCGCTCGGGGTCCAGCTCGGTGTGGCGCAGGTAGCCGCGCAGTGTGCGCACCGTGTCCTCCACCTGTGCCAGGCTGGAGGTCAGCACCTCCACCGGGTTGCCAAAGTCGGTCTCCAGGTGAGACTGCGCCTGCAACTGTTGCAGCGCGTTGTTCAGCAGACCCAGCACATTGCTCTCGTCGTCTTCGAGCACCTGCAGCGCGCCCTGCGCGGCGTCCAGCAGTGCCTGCCCATTGGCCAGGCGGGTATGGCTGGTGTGCAGTTCTTCCCATTCATCCGGCTGGGGGTTGAGCTTTTCCAGCTCGCCAATCTGCCAGGCCATGCGCTCGCGTTCGCGCTGCAGTGAATCCTGGGCCGCCATGGCATCCGTCAGTGCGGTTTGCGCCTGGCGCCACTCCTGCCAGCGGGCGCTCACGGCCGTGGTGGTGACCTGGGCATAGGCATCCAGCAGGCCCCGCACCGCATCCGGGCGGGTCAGGCTTTGCCAGGCGTGCTGGCCGTGGATGTCCAGCAGTTGTTCGCCAACCGTGCGCAGTTGCTGTGCGGTGGCAGGGCTGCCATTGATCCAGGCCCGGCTCTTGCCGGCCACGTCCACCGTGCGGCGCAGCAGCAAGGTGTCACCGTCGTCAAAGCCGGCTTCCTGCAGGGTCCCACGTACGCTGGTGGGAGTGTCGAATTCGGCGCTCACATCGGTGCGGCTGGCGCCTTCACGGATCACACCGGAATCGGCCCGCGAGCCGGTCACCAGTTGCAGCGCGTCAATCAGGATGGACTTGCCGGCACCGGTCTCGCCGGTCAGCACGGTGAAGCCACTTTCCAGGTCGAGCTCCAGCTCGCTGACAATGACAAAGTCCCGCAGGACGATGCGTTTCAATGCCATCAGGCAACTCCTTCATTCCAGTGCAGTTTTTGGCGCAGGGTGTCAAAGTAGCTCCAGCCCTTGGGGTGCAAAAACCGCACCTGGTACTGCGACCGTGTCACCACAATGCGGTCACCATGCATTAGCGAGGCCAGGGACTGCATGTCGAAGTTGGCGCTGGCATCCCGCCCTGCTACTATTTCAATAGCAACCTCCGAAACATTGGCGAGGACAATCGGCCGATTTGACAAGGTATGCGGGGCGATTGGCACCAGCACCCAGCCGGGAATGGACGGGTGCATCAGCGGGCCACCGGCGGACAGCGAATAGGCAGTGGAACCCGTGGGCGTGGCGATGATCAGGCCATCGGCCCGCTGGTTGGCCACGAAGTGGCCGTCCACCTCCACCCGCAACTCCACCATGCCGGCCGTGGCGCCGCGGTTCACCACCACGTCGTTCATGGCCTGGGCCGAGAAGACGCAGTGCCCGTCGCGCATCACCCGGGCCTGCATCAGACTGCGGTGGTCTTCCTCGTACACGCCGGCCAGCATGGGCTGCAGCGTGGCCTGAAAGTTGTCCAGTGGAATGTCGGTGATGAAACCCAGGCGGCCCTGGTTGATGCCGATCAGCGGCACACCGTACTGCGCCAGCTGGCGGCCAATGCCCAGCATGGTGCCGTCACCGCCCACAACCACGCACACATCGCAGGTGCGGCCTATCGTGGCAACGTCAATGGCGGGGTAGTTGTTGCTCAGACCCATGTTGGCTGCGGTATCGGCCTCCACCGACACATCGCAGCCCTGGTCCATCAAAAAATGGGCAATGCGTTCCAGCGCCTGGCGCGAGGACGCGCCGCTTGCTCCGCTGGACACAGCCTGGTATTTGCCAATCAGGGCGACGTTGCGGAATTGGGACTTCATTCGCAAATTACATCACTAAAATGTGTTGATGCTCGATGATCGTTCCAAGTTGTTGCTGAAAGCGCTGGTAGAGCGCTACATCGCCGATGGGCAGCCGGTGGGCAGTCGCACTCTCTCACGGGCTTCGGGGCTGGAGCTGTCGCCGGCCACCATCCGCAACGTGATGTCGGACCTGGAGGAGATGGGGCTCATCGTCAGTCCGCACACCTCGGCCGGGCGCATTCCCACCGCACGCGGCTATCGCCTGTTTGTGGACACCATGCTCACCGTGCAGCCCAGTCAGTATGGTTCCCACATGCTGGCGCCCGATCAGCCGCAAAAGGTGATCTCCAACGCCGCCAACCTGCTGTCCAACCTGTCGCAGTTTGTCGGTGTGGTGATTGCCCCCAAGCGCACATCGGTGTTCCGCCACATTGAATTTTTGCGCCTGTCCGAGCGGCGCGTGCTGGTCATCCTGGTGTCGCCCGATGGCGACGTGCAAAACCGCGTCATCTTCACCGAGCTGGATTACACCCAGCCGCAACTGGTGGAGGCGGCCAACTTCCTCAACAGCCAGTATGTGGGTATGGACATTGACGACGTTCGCCAGCGTTTGCAGGGCGAGGTGGAGTCCCTGCGCTCCGAGATCGCCACGCTGATGCAGGCTGCCGTGACCGTCAGCTCCGAAGCCATCAGCGAAACGCAGGACGAAGTAATCATCTCCGGCGAACGCAACCTGCTGTCGGTCTCCGACTTCTCCAGCGACATGGGCCACCTGCGCCGCGCCTTCGAGCTGTTTGAACAAAAAGCCCAACTCATGCGCCTGATGGACATTGCCGGCCAAGCCGAAGGCGTGCGCATCTTCATCGGGGGTGAAAGCCAGGTCGTGCCGTTTGAAGACCTGTCCATCGTCAGCAGCCCGTACGAGGTGGATGGCAAGGTCGTCGGCACCCTGGGCGTGATCGGCCCCACGCGCATGGCCTATGACCGCATGATCCAGATTGTGGACATCACATCCAAATTGGTCAGCAACGCGCTGAGCCACCACAAGTAGCCCATTACAATCACGGGTTCGGTTGGGCCGTTAGCTCAGTTGGTTAGAGCAGAGGACTCATAATCCTTTGGTCGAGTGTTCAAGTCACTCACGGCCTACCATTCCATATTCTGATGATTGCGAAAAGCCTGTTGTTCCGTGGGACGACAGGTTTTTTGCATTACGGGTTTCCCAAAAGCACAAAGCCCCGCGATCATCGTGGGGCTTTGCAGGTTTGCCGCATTCCTGCGGCTTGGGACGTTACGGGGCGGTAACGTAAACCGGGCGCAATAGGTCCGGTGGTGGTGTTGGGGTAGTGTGCAGGTTATCTATAGTGACCACCTTTCAGATGCAATCTTTTTGAGAGCTACCGGAACCCTTATCTGAGTTTCCTGTGAGCGAACTATAGGAAAAGATCGCGGGATTGCAAGCGCGGAATTTGCAACCAACGGTATCCGCCAGCAGGGTTTCCCCCACACGGTTACTATGCACGACCGCCTGTCACCTCTTGTTACAGACAAGAGGTGCTTCATCCACCTTACCCTTCCCCCGCATGAAACCTCCGTTCCGACTTCGTTTTCTCGGGTGTGCCATGGTCTTGCTGTCGACCACCACCATGCCGGCCGTGGCGGCGGAGTCTGCGGACGACGCCATTGGTGCGTTTGAAGTGACGCGGTATGAGGTGGTGGGCGAT
>JAVBYK010000116.1 GCA_030824095.1 bacterium | reverse complement strand
TCGGCATAGTGGTCGGTGATGTAGAGCAGCGCCAGCGTGGGGGCGCTGGCATAGCCATGCAGCGCCATCTGCGCGCGCAGTTGCGCCAGCACCAGGGCCGCGGCCATCTGCCACTGCGGATGCGTGGCGTGGGCATAGGGAAAGAGTTTCATACCCGCACCTCCTGCGGTGTGAATCGACCCGACACCCTTATTGGCTGCGGCGCGGGGCGGTCTTGCGGGCCGCCGGCTTGGTGGCGCGCTTGGCACCACCACCAGCGGCCTTCTTGCCGGCCGCCTTGGCCGACTTGATGGCCTCCTTGGCCATGCCGGTGGCCATGTTCTTGGTCACATCGACCGCCGTCTTGGCCGTGGCTTCCTTGAAGGCGCCGGCGGCGATCTGCTGGAACTGCTGGGTCAGCGAACCCCACAGCTGCAGCGGGTCCACCAGGGACCCCACGCCGGCGGCGGCCTTGCCGACCTTGGCACCGGTGCTGCCAGAGCCCGTGGCCACGTCCGAGATGGTCTTGGCGGTGGAGGCGGCGCGTTCGGTCACGCGCTGCACCCCGGTGTGCACCGACTCGGCGGCCTTGAGCTTGAGCGCATTGGCCACGTCACCGATGTTGAAGTTCATGCCCTTGAGCGTGGCCAGCGTCATTTTCTGCACCTCCAGCGCCTGGATGGTGGCACCCAGGGCGCGGGAGTTCTGCTCCAGCCAGAAGTGCACGGCCTTCAGCTCGTCGATGCGCTTTTCCAGTTCCTCCACGTTCAGCGTGGGGGCCACCCAGTTGCCCAGGTTGGGCATCTGCGGAATATTGCTGCTGGCACCCTTGGCCAGGGTTTGCAGAAAGTCAAAGCCGGGGACGAACTTGCCGAAACCGGTGGTGTCTGTGTCACTCATATGCACTCCATGGGAGGTTGTCAACTCTGAACAGTCAACAGCTTACTCCAATGTGGTGCATCGGTGGGTATCCATAACCGGCCCCGGGTCAGGCGGCTTCCACTACGCGAACGTCCAGGCGCACCTGGAGCCAGTCCCGAAGGGCTCGAAAGATGGACGAAAGCCCGTCCATACCCGGCTTGCCGTTACAGGTCAGCATCGCGCGCAGGCTGCGGGCCGACCGCTGGGTCAGCACCGCCAACGCCTCGAAGCCGACGGTCGCCGTGACCAGGTCGCGCAGGATCAGGCGCGCCGCCTCGGGCTCGCCCCCCAGGAACAGGGCCACGGACTGATCCAGCATGACGCGCGCAAAGCCCTGGTCATACTGTGCGGCGCAACTGCTCGACGAATGCAGGTGTGCACCTGCCAGACGCGCCACGGTGGGTGCAGAAATGGGCTCAAGCCCGATTGGATTGGGGTTCATCGGAATGCTCCTTTTTCCATGCTGGTTGTCTTGCGCACCAACAACCGCTTGAAGTGAAACGCCACGCACCCCCCTTGATGGGCGCATCATTGGAGTGGACGGGCGGGTGTGTTTGAACTACCGGATCCTGACTCGGGCACATACACCATGGATCCGTTTTTGAGCCGGTAGGCGGTTCCCGCCTTGGCACCCTGTCCCTCGCCGATCTGGCCGGAGGATTTGTACTCCTTGAGCTCCTGCCCTTCCTTGACCACCATCGCCATGTCAGGCTGTCCAGGGTTCTTGATGACAATCACATCCTGGGTTGCAAAAGGGTTGAGCGGGTTCTCGATGACGGCGATCAACAGCACCGCGATGATCACCAGGAACACGTCGACGATATTGACCACGCTGAGAATGGGATCATCGCCATCGTCGTCATCCAGGATGTTGATGCTGATCCGGCGCCTTGGAGCTACCACCAGGTGATCAGGCATGGAGCGCTCCCGCCAGATGCACCGTGGGCGCGACCGCGTGCATGTGCGCATGGTCCTGCACCTGCTCGCGCAAGTCGAGCACCGCATTGAGCTCTTCGAGCAACCAGCGCTTGCGCACCGACTGCACGATGTAGGTCATGGCGGCAGACAGCAAAGCCACAATCACGGCGGAGAACGCCACCACCAGGTTTTGCGCCATGCCCTGGGCGTTGCCGGCCGACACGGCGATCAGCGCGGGGCCCATGGGGATCATGGTGGCCACCAGCCCCAGCATAGGTGCAATGCGGCTGACAATGCGCTGCACTTCGATCTGCTTGAGCACCTGCAACTCCAGGTCTTCCTGGGTCGCCTTGGGATGGGCGCGCAAGTACCGGGCAATGGGTTGACGCCCTGCGCCGCGAACAGTCCGCAAGCCCAAATCAAACAAAAGTGTGCCCAAGCAGAACAAGGCATACACGAACATCGCGCACAGCAGCATCAACACCGGTGTGAGGAAGAACTTGGATATCTCGTACAAAAAACTCTCTATGCCGTTCATGTTTCATTTCTCTCGGTTAAGGTTATTCAGTTCAAGTCAGAGCGTTTGATTCGCGCCGCGTGCGCCAGGCCTGGTAGCCGATGCCACCCAGCACGGCCAGGCCTATCAGCCAGGCATAGGTCCAGATCAGCTGCTCCATGCGCATCTCTTTTTTTACCTCGCGCATCTCTTGCCCGCGCACCACGTCCGGCGGCTTGGGCGCGGGCGGTGCGGGGGGGTGAATCTGGGCCTGCACCTGCGCTTGCGGCCGTGCCGCCTTGGCGCTTGCGGATGACGGCGTACCCAGGCCAAAGCCCTGCGCCAGTTCCTTGACGTAGGCCTTGAAGGTCTCATTGGCTGTGAACACATCGTGCTTGGCGGCCACCTCCTGGTAAACCGCAACCAGTTCACGCTTGGTTTGCGCGTCGGCTTTCCAGTAGTCCTTGCGAATGGCCTCCAACATGCGTTCCGCCACCTGGGCCAGCGCGGTGGGGTTGGACTTTTCAAACCACTCGCGCATGCCCAACTGGTAACGGTCCTTCACGTAGGTCTCGTGAAACTCCTGCCATTGGTCGTCCCGCACCACGTTCTTGTCCATCACCTGCCAGCCCCAGAAATTGTTGACGGTATTGAGCATTTGCAGCGTGCCGGCATAGCCCTCTTTCTGCATTTCCTTCATCCAGTTGGGGTGCTGGTACACGGCGCGCAGCTCATTGGCCATGAACTTCTCCGCCGTCTCCAGCTTGGCCTTGTTGGGGTCGCGCATGTTGGAGATGTAGAGCTGCGGGTTCGCGCCGTCCAGGTACTTCACCGCCATCGAGATGCCACCCAGATACTCAAACGGGTGGTCCGTGTCCAGCAGTCCGCGCAGGTTGGACGAGCGCGAGAACACCGCCGCGTTGGTGCCACGCAGGTGCTCGGCGTAGGTGTTGATCTCCTTGCCACTGTCATCGCGCAGCTTCTGGCTCCAGTTGGCGGTGTTGGGGCCATACGCCCACGACATGCGTGACAGGTAGAGCCTTTCCAGCTTGCCATCGCCCTCCTCCCACTGGTCGGAGGCCAGCGAGGCATCGGTCAGCTTGGTGCTGTAGTCGCCGCTCTCGTTGCCAAAGATGCGGGTCAGCGCGTACTCGCTTGCCACTTCGGGTTTGACGCCCTTTGCAAGCAATGCAGTCTTGATGCGCTGGGTATTGGCCTTGATGAAGTTCTGGCTGTCACTCTCCTTCAAATGAGCCAGCATGCCAATGGCTTCGTTGAAGCGCTCCATCACGTTGGGAAACTGGTCACGGTACAGCCCGGTCAATGAAATGACGGCGTCTATGCGGGGCCGCCCCAGTTGCGCCATGGGAATGACCTCCATTCCCACCACGCGCCCACCCTCGTCCCACTGGGGCTTGACGCCCATGGCATACAAAATTTGTGCCTCCAGCATGCCCAGGTGGCGCATGGTCTCGCTGCTCCACATGGTGAAGGCCAGCTTCTCGGGGTATTTGCCATGAGTACGCTGGTATTCGGCGATCAGTTGCTCCACCGATTGCTTGCCAGCATCAAAGGCGGCGCGCGTGGGCACGCGCGAGGGGTCAAACCCGTACATGTTGCGACCGGTGTGCAGCGCATCGGGGTTGCGAATCGGGTCGCCACCATAGGATGGATCGATCCATTTGGCGGCCAGACCCTGGCTGATGCCTTCAATCTCCCACGCCGCGCTCAGGTCCACCAGAAATTTGCGGCCCTTGATGGCCAGCGCGCGCAACTGGGGATCGCTCAATTCGCTCACGGGTTTGTCGGCAAAGACATAGTCCTCCACGAACCGGTAGGGTAGGGTTTGCTGGAGCTGCTGGTAGTCGCCCTTGAACGCGGCCTTGGCGCTTTTGACGCCAGTGCGTTCGTACAAGGGTTGGCCCAGCATCTGCATCACGTTGCTGATCAGGTGGCCACGCTCCGCGTCCTTGCCCATGGTGTGCAGGCCCAGCGGTTGCATGGCGGCCCCCAGGTCTTCCAGATAGTCCTCCACATCGCGCATGAAGCCGTCAAAATTGCGCTCCAGGTCGGCCACTTTCACCTTCAGGTCCTTGTGAATGTTCATCCTCACGGCCTGCTCGATGATGCGTTTCTTGCTGCTCTCCTTGACCAGGCCGCTGTCCAATGACTGGTACTCGCGGATCAGGTCATTGATCTTCACATAATCATCCGACAAGCCTGCGGGCGCAAAGGCGGGTGTCTGGTGGCTGACGATGACGCCGCGCCCCCGGCGCTTGACGTGGATCGCCTCGGAAATGTTGTCCACGATGTAGGGGTAGACGATGGGCGTGTTGCCTACCAGGATGTTGGGGTCGTCATAGGCCCACAACCCGCGCTCCTTGCCGGGCGTCCACTCCTGGCTGCCGTGGGTACCAAAGTGCACGATGGCATCGGCCTTGTACTGCTCGCGCACCCACAGGTAGGACGCCATGTAGAAGTGGTTCAGCGGCACCTTGACATCGTGGAAGAGCTTTTTCTCATCGCGGCCGCTTGCCGCGCTCTCGGCCCGGCTGGGCTGGGGCATCACCAGCAGCTTGCCCAGCTTCATGCGCGGAATGACGAAACCGGTGACACCGTTCTTCTTGGCGATCCAGTAGCTCTTTTCGGGCGGCCCCCAAAACTGTTCCACGTTCTCGCGGATGGCGGCCGGCAGGGTGGCATACCAGCGCTTGTAGTCCGAAACCGGCAGAAAGCCCCAGTGGGCGGTTTTCATCAGCTCGGGCAGAGTCCCCGGACGGTAGTTCGGTCTGAGCATCTGCGCCACGGCGCTGATGATGTCTTTCTCGGTGGTGGCATCGAACGCATAGCCTTCCGCCTTGAGCCGGTCCACTAGGTATTCAATTGACCGAGGGACGTTGAGATTGGAGGCGCCCTGGTTCTTTTCGCCCGGCGGATGGTTCCAGAAAAACAGGGCCACCTGCTTGTCCGCGTTGGGCATGGTTTGCAGTCGCGCCAGGTTCAGCGCCTTGCCCACCAGCATGTTCATCTGCTCGGCCATGGGCACCAGTTCGCCGCCTTCATTGGCTGTGAGCACCACCGGGTCCTGCAGCCCGATGTATTCCGCATTGGTGAGCGTGAATGGCAGGTAGAAGCTGTTCACCCCCACCGTGTCTTTCAGGTAGTCGGCACGGGTTCCATTGCGGTACGACAGCACATTCATGACCGGTATGCCCATGGCCTGGTGCCATGCCTTGCGTGCGTCGGGGTTGGAGCCCAAGAACGTATTGACCAGCAGCACGTGCAGGATGTGCTGGCCGTTCATGGTGATCAGGGGCTCGTCAACCGGCACGGACTTGGTTTCCTTGGGGTTGGGAAAACCGTTGGGCTCGTCCGCGCGTGCCGATGGGCGGCCGGATGATGCGCGCGCCACCCGCGATCCGCGGTAAAACATCAAGGGCAAGGCCCCGGACTTTTCAATCGCCAGCACCAGTTCGTCAAGCATGCGCAATTGGCCATCAGAGATGTAGCTCGATGATGTTTCCACGCCAACGATGGGCATTTGCTGCCACTTGCGACCGGTTTTTTGCTCCCACCAGGTCAAGTACGCGGGCAGTGTGTCAAACACCCGCTTGTCGTAGGAAGGGTGATAGATGCCGCCATTGGGCAAGGCGACGGGCGGCGCAACGGCGGTCAGATCATCCCCGTGGATGACGGCGCGCAGGTACTGAAACAGGCGCTCCTGGTTCACGCGGGTGCCCCCCACGTAGTAGTCAAACACGCGCTGGGCCTGGTCCTTGTCCATATTGATGGCCCGCAAGCGGGTGGGGGGGCTCATCACATTGATGCTGGCCGTGGGCAATGCTGACTCGCGCAGGGGCTTGCCTGCCACGCCGTTGATCAGGGCCGTGTCGTCACTGCGGGGCGCATCCAGCAGGACCATGCGCGCGCCCGTCAGAACCCGCTTCACACCAGCTTCGCCTTCGACGTCCACCTGCGTCCAGGCCAGTTCAATGCCCTGCTCCCGGGCCACTGCTTCCATCAGCTTGAACTTGCGTTCCAGCACAAATTTGGTGGACAGAATGGCCACCTTGTCCGCTGATGCGGCCCCGAAACTGGCCAGGGCCAGCATCAAAAACAAGAGGTAGCGTTTCATCTCAGGAGTCCTTCAATTCGTAAACGATGGGAATGCGCAGCTCGGCCACGCGACCGGGCTGGCTCTGGAGCCGTGTCACCTCGGCCGCCTGGCGCACCAGTTGCAGTGCGGCCTCATCCAGCGCCTTGAAACCGGAGCTGATGGCCACCATGCAGCGCACCACATCACCCTGCGGCGAAAAATGCGCCTCGACGGTCACGATGCCGGTCTGACGCATGCGCCGAGCGGCCGTCGGATAGTGCTTGTGCTGGATCAGCATGGCTTCCAGCTGGTTGTGCCAGCGCGGTTGCTCATCCACCTTGGCCGGCACGGGCGGTTCCACAGTGGCTACTCGCGTCGCGTTGGCCACGGGTTGGGCCTGTGCAGGGGGCTGGCTTGGCGGGACCGCCGTCGGCACTGACGCCACCACCACATCGGGCGCCGCCACCGGGGGTGGCGCCACCTCCCTTTTGGCAACCGCCGGAACCGACGTGCGGGTAGGCTGCGCCACAGGTGCCACTGGCTTGGTTTGGGGCGGGGGAGTCGGCACCGGCGGGGCAACCCAGCTAACGGACAGGTCCAGCGGCACATGCACCGCGCTTGACACCGTTCCGTGCGACACACCCCACCCCACACCCAGCACTAGCAAGGTGTGCAAGGCAAGTGATAGCGTCCAGTCGTAGGTGGCCGTCTTGCCAGACGCAACATGGTTTGGATTCATGTCCGCTTGACCTCCAGGCTGACTTGCGTGAAGCCCATGACCTTGACCTGGTCCACCAGCTCCACAAAATCGGTCAACACCAGGCGACCGTCCGCGCGCACCACCACCGGCGTGCTGCGCGGGTGGTGCTCCAGTGCCGTGGACAGGCTGCCCGGCCCCTGGCCCGGCGCCAGCGGCGAATCATTGAGAAACAAGGCGCGCTCATGCGTCAACGTCAACACCAGAGGCGCGGCCTGTGCCGCTTGCGCCGACTTGGACGCCGCCAGATCGACCGGAATGCGTCCGTTGACGACGAAGGTGGCCGTCGTCAACACAATGGTCAGCAAGACCAGCATCACGTCCACCAGCGGCACGACATTGATTTCATCGATCTCGTCGCGCATACCGCTAGCCACCGTGGGCCTCGTCAAAATCGGTGAGCCGCTCGCGCACCCGCCGACGCAACACGTTGTTCAACGCCACACAGGGGATCGCCACCACGATGCCCGCTGCCGTAGCCTTGAGCGCCAGGGCCAGCCCGGTCATGATGGACTTGACGTCCATCTCGCCCGTGGCGCCCAGGGTTTGAAAGGTCAGCATGATGCCCAGCACCGTGCCGAGCAGGCCGATGTAGGGCGAGTTGGATGCCACCGTGCTGATGACATTGAGGCGTCGGGTGAGGTCGCTCTCCAGCCGCGCACGGCTGGCATAGCGCCGCGCGTCCACCTGACCGTAGAAGCGCAGCCGCTCCAGCGCGATGGCCACAGAGGCCACGCTGAGCAGCAGCAACACGCCGAAGACCGTAAATTCAACAATGGGGCGCAAGCCTTGCATCTCAGCCCCCTCAGAACCGCAGGGTCAAGCCGGCACGCAAGACGCGTCCCGGGTCAACGGTGATGGACAGGTCCTCGGCGTTGTACTTGCCGTCGTACTTGAACGCCGTGGCGTAACTCTGCGAATCATTGGTGCCGCGCGCAATGGTGTAGTACCTGGTGTCAAACAGGTTGTCCACGCGCACAAAGGCGGTCAGGGTATTGCCCCCCAGCCAGGACACCTTGGCAACGTAATCCACCGTCAGGTTGAAGACCGTGCGGTCGGGCCACTTTTCCTGGTTGATTTCATCTGCATAGGCGGTCGCGCGGTAGTCCACTTCACCCGAGACTTTCCAGCCCTGTGCGGGCCTCCACGCCGTGCGCAGGTTGAGCGCGTGCGGTGGCACCCGCGGGACCTTGTTGCCCGTATTGTTGTAGGGTGCCAACTGGTAGCAGCTGTTCCAGCTGAAGGCCGCATTGCCAATGGTGCAGGCCGGCGTGCTTCCCACCAGCATGCCGCGCGGGTTGCCCAAGGCCAGCAGGAACTTGTCGTACTGGGTGAGGGTGGAGTCCAGATAGGTGTAGGCCACATCCCAGCTCAGCGCATCCGTCACCGACGACTTCAGCGCCAGCTCCAGGCCGCGGGAGCGCGCGCCGCCAATGTTTTCATAGCGGGCGATATGGGCTGCGTCGCTGCTGGAGTATTGCCCGTTGGTGTCCAGGATGAAATCCTTGCGGTCAATCTGGAACAGCGTGGCCTCCACCTGGGCGTCGCGTTGCATCAAGGCAAAGGCCTTGCGCATGCCCAGCTCAAAGGTCACGGCCTGTTCGGGTTTCAGATTGGGGTTGTTGGCCACACTGCTGGTCGGGCTTTGGCTGCCCCGGTACAGCTGGTCCACCGTGGGCGCGCGAAAGCCGGTCGAAAGGTTGCCAAACCAGGTCGTGTCTTTCTGGCCGGTCCAGGCCAGGCCCACGCGCAGGCTATTGGCGTCAAATGTCTTGCCCTCCTGAATGGTGACGTTGCCGTTACCCGATACAGGCTTTGCAAAGTAGTCCAACGTGATCTGGTCGTGGCGGGCGTTGCCGGTCAGCGTCCAGTTTTCCATCGGACTCCACTTGACCTCGCCATAGAAGGCTTGCACGGCCTCCCGGGTATCGTCATCACCAAAGACAGAGCCCACCAGGGTGGTGGGTGGCGCCGGGCTGTTGCGGAAGCTCACCTTGGCACTGGTCAGGTTGAGATACTGGTTGCGCTTGATCTCCACGCCGCCCATCAGTCCGACGGGTCCCGCGGCAGTGCGGAATTCGCTCTTGAAACCGCGCTGGGTCTGGTCGTAGTCGTTGAGCGTGGTGTAGGCGTTCGAGCTGGTCACTGCCGCACCGGTCGAGGAAAACCGTTGCGGCGAGGACCAGAACACCGTGTGGTCCGTGTACTGGTACACCAGCGCCAACAAATTGCTTTTTTCGGAAATGTCATTGGAGTAAGTCAGGTTCACGCGACGCAGGTCGACATCGAAGTGGCGCGCATAGTCGCGCCCATTGACGCCCTGCGGATCCTGATCAGCCTGGGTCACCCCGGTTACCACGCCGTGCTTGTCGCGAAAGCGCGTTTCCTTCTCCACGCCCAGGGTCAGGTCTGAGTGGGCGTTGAGCAGCCAGCGCAGGTTGCCAGCGGCGGCCTTGCCTGAATAGTTGGACTGGAAGTGGTAGTCATCGGCTTGCCGGCTGGACAGCTGCAAGTGCCCCGACAAATCGTCATTCGCAAATCCTAACCGCGCAAGTTGGCGCTGATAGCCGAACGAGCCCACATCGCTTTCCAGGGACACCCCTTTGTTCGTGGCTCCCCGCTTGGTGGTGATGATGACCGCGCCAGCCAGCGCGTCTTCCCCAAAGAGATAGGAAGCCCCACCCTTGATGACCTTGATGCTGTCGATGTTGTCCAAGTTGATATTGACCTTGCCCGTGCGCTCGAACACCGGCACACCATCAATCACGATGGCAACGCCGGGTTTTTCACCCATGTAGCGCTGGTTTTCCACCCCCCGAAACTTGATCTTCAAGTCATCGCCGCCCGATGTGTCCACCGTGATGCCGGGTATCGCCTTGAGCACCTGAACCAGGTTGTCAACGTGCTGCTCTTCGATCTGCCGGCCCGAGAGGTTGACCGTGCTGGAGGGTTCGCGGGCGCTGTCGCCAAAGCGGTCGTCAATGGTGGAGCCAGTCACCGTGATTTGGCGCATGGTCTGTGCGGAGGATGGTCCGCTCTGCGACCAAGCACTGGTGGCGGTCAGCACGGTGATGGCCGCGGCAATAAGAGTCTTATGGTGATTCATTTGAAGTGTCTTGCAAGAGATTGAGGCGGCTTGAGGCAACGCCTCAAGCGGACTGAAAAGGTAGGGGAAAAGACGGAAGTTGCTGCCGTTGGATAGTTGCCCACGGCAGCGCAGCCCCCTCCCCCAGCACGTCAGGAGGCTAGAGGCGGCCCGCGTGGCGGCGGTGCCAGCGCAAAGTGCGTGAAGAAGAAAAAAGCCTGCCAGACCACGGCCTCCTGCTGTCCGCCCTGAACCTGGAAGAGGTAAGGCAACGGGTTGGGCGGAGGAGCGCAGCGGTCCGCTGTGTGCAGGCAAAACGGGCAATGTGCAAGTGAAAAGGCCGATTCCTGCCCGGTTGGGGAATCGGCTGAAGAAGGGGCTGCGGTATCTGCGGCCACCAGACGTGGGCCGGTGGCAGTGCAGACCTCGATGAGATTCCCGCCACCCGCCTGGCTCCACGCCAGGGCATGCGACACCGTCGGGGCCAAGGCCATCACCAGTGCAACGCACAGCGCAAACCACACCGCCCAGGGGCGGAGTTGTGAAAATGCGCGGCGTTGCAGGGCCATGGCTAGGTTCAGGTGACGCTCAGAACGTGAAGTTCAAACCCACGTACACCGAGCGCCCCATGCCCGGCACGGCGGTACCCCACTGCGGGTAGTTGGGCAGTGCCGGGTTGGACATGGTGGTGCCCTGGCCGGTGTAGGCGCCGCCGGTTGGCAGGTAGTAGAACTTGTCAAACAG
>JAVBYK010000353.1 GCA_030824095.1 bacterium | reverse complement strand
GAAGGCCTGGGAGACAAGCTGGTGGACCAACTGGTGGATGCCGGCATCGTCAACACCTTGCCCGATCTGTACCGGCTGGGGTTGACCGCGCTGGCGGCTCTGGATCGCATGGCCGACAAGTCCGCGCAGAACCTGCTGGAGGCGTTGCAAAAGTCGAAACAAACCACGCTGCCGCGTTTTCTGTTCGGTCTGGGCATTCGCCATGTGGGCGAGGCCACGGCCAAGGCGCTAGCCCGCCACTTTGGCCAACTGGACCGCATCATGAACGCCACGGTTGAGCAACTGCTGGAAGTTGCCGACGTGGGTCCCATCGTCGCCGAAAGCATTCGGACCTTCTTCGATCAGACCCACAACCGCGAGGTGGTGGAGCAGTTGCGTGCCTGCGGCCTGACCTGGGAGGAGGGCGAACCCGCGGTTCAAGCCCCCAAACCGCTGGCCGGCAAGACCTTTGTGCTGACGGGCACCTTCCCCACGCTGAGCCGCGACCAGGCCAAGGACCTGCTGGAAGCGGCCGGCGCCAAGGTGGCCGGATCTGTCAGCAAGAAGACAGACTATGTGGTGGCGGGCAGCGATGCCGGCAGCAAATTGACCAAGGCCCAGGAGCTGGGTGTGGCTGTGATTGACGAGGCTGCTATGGTGGTTTTGCTAAGGCATTAAACTGCCACAATGAACCGCGCCACCGCACTCAAAACCCTGTCTGAGCACAAAGCGCAGATAGTGCAGCGCTTTGGTGTAGCGTCCCTGGCGTTGTTCGGTTCTACCGCCCGTGATGCAGCGACGCCGGACAGCGACGTGGACTTGCTGGTGAGTTTTGTCGGTCCAGCGACGTCAGCGCAGTTTTTCGGGGTGCAGTTTTATCTGGAAGATGTACTGGGCTGCCCGGTTGATCTGGTGACTGAGAAAGCGCTGCGTCCCGAGTTGCGCCCTTACGTGTTGAAGGACGCAGTGCATGTCTGAGCGGGAGTGGCGGTTTTACGTGAGCGACATGATCGGCTTTTGTGAGAAGGTCATGGCATTTACGCAAGGCTTGGAGCAAGCACAGTTCGTGGCGGATGGCATGCGTTTCGATGCCACGGTTCGCAATCTTGAACTGATTGGCGAGGCCGCCAGCCATATTCCCCAAGACGTGCGCAATGCCCATCCTGCCATCCCTTGGCGCATGTTGATTGCCACGCGAAATCAGTTGATTCATGGCTATCTGGGTCTAGATAACGATATTTTGTGGAGCATTGTGCAAACGGACGTACCTGTTCTCTTGCATCAGCTCAAACTTCTTGAATCTCCGCACGCATGACCATCCGCGACATTCTCAAAATGGGAGACCCCCGTCTGCTGCGCATGGCCAAGCCGGTGCCGCAGGAGGGTTTTGACTCGGACGCGCTGCACCTGCTCGTCAGCGACCTGCTCGACACCATGGCCTCCGCCCATGGCGCCGGTCTGGCGGCACCCCAGATCGGGGTCGATTTGCAAGTGGTTGTGTTTGGAAGTCGCGAGACCAACCCACGCTACCCGGACCGCCCGCTGGTGCCGCCCACGGTGCTGGTCAATCCGGTCATCACGCCATTGACGGCCAGTGGCGCGGTTGCGGGTGACATGCCCGAGGAAGAGGATTGGGAGGGCTGCCTGTCGGTGCCCGGGCTGCGCGCCAAGGTGCCGCGCTGGTCGCACATCCGCTACACCGGCTTTGACCAGTATGGTGACCCGATAGACCGCACGGTGCAGGGTTTTCACGCCCGGGTGGTGCAGCACGAGTGCGACCATCTCTGGGGAAAGCTCTATCCCATGCGGGTGCGCGATTTTTCGCATTTTGGCTACACTGAGGTGCTATTCCCGGAACTCGCATGATGGAAATGAGCCCCGAACTGACCAAGAAGCTCACCGCAGCGGTGGATGGCATGCCTGCCTTCCCGAAAAGCGTGCAGCGGGTGCTGGAGCTCACCCGCGATGTGAACAGCACGCCCAAGGATTTGGTAGAGGTCATTGACAAGGACCCGGTGCTGACGGTCAAGATTCTGAAGGTCGTCAATTCCGCGTATTACAGCCTGCCCAAGCAGATCACCTCGGTGGGTCACGCCGTGGTCTACCTGGGTTTCAACACCATCAAGAATCTTGCACTGAGCATTGCCGCCATTGGCATGCTGCCCAAGAGCAACGAAGCCGGGTTCGATGGCCAGCAATACCTGCTGCATTCGCTGGCCACTGCCGCCATTGCGAAACAGTTGGCTCTGAAGGTGGACGACGCCGATCCCATGGATTGCTTCATTGCCGGTTTGCTGCACGATTTCGGCAAGGTGGTGCTGGCCCAGTTCATGCCAAAGGAGTTCCGTGCGGCCCTGCAGGGCAGCCAGGAGCACGGCATTTCCCTGCACCTGGCCCTGCGCTCCACGCTGGGTGTGGACCACGCCGTGGTCGGCGCCATGCTGGTCGAAAAATGGCGCTTTGCGCCCCATCTGGTGGAAACCATTCGCCACCAGTACGGCCCCGAACTGGCCGATTCGGACATGATCGCCTGCGTGTTCGGCGCCAACCAGATCAGCAAGAAGCTGCATTTTGGCGACGCCGGCAACAGCCTGGTGGAGGAGTTTCCGCCTGCCGTGGCTAAACGCCTGGGCGGCTCGCTGGACGAGGTCATTGCATCCCTGGGCGACCTCACACCGCTGTTTGAAGAGGCCCAGATTTTTTCGAAGATCTGACCTCTTGCCGAATGACGGAAGGTCATTCGTAGCCGCCTTCAAAGCCCATTCCAGCCTTGTTACCATCAGGTATGCCCTCCATCAAATTCCACCATCAAGTCTTGTTGTGGCTGGTGGGAGGTTTGATACTGGTGTGGTCCGCTGCGGTTTGGGACAGCAGACGAACGCAGGATCAGGCCCTGGAGCATGCGCGGCGCGAGACGGCTGCTTGGGCCATGACTTTTGCCAGCCAGGCGCAATCGATTTTTGTCTACACCGACCATGCGCTGTTGACCCTGCGTGAGACATGGGTCAACAACCCATCGAATATGGGTGAAATCGTGCGCATGCACACGGATGCTCAGGGTGGATCAATCCTGCAAGTGGCGGTGATCGATGCGCGGGGATACTTGGTCTACAGTAACCTGGGAATGCCCAAAGAGCCTTCCTTCTTGGGCGACCGCGAACACTTCACCGTGCATCAGGCCCTGTTGCAAGACCAGTTGTTTGTCAGTCGTCCTGTCAAAGGGCGGGTGTCGGGCAAGTGGTCCATCCAACTGACGCGGCCCTTCTTTGTCCAGGGTCAGTTTGCCGGGGTTATTGTCATTTCAGTCGACCCGGATTACTTTGTCCGGTTTTATCGTGCCACAGGGTTTGGCGATAACGGCGCAGCTCGGATGATTCGCGATACGGGGGAAATCATGGCCCGTTCCAGCGAGCAGGACAAATATGTGGGGAAAGTCATCAAGCCGGTACCCTATGGCGATCCGGGGGCTCCGCAGCAGGGCAGTTTCAGGCGCCAGGCGCAGGCCGATGGAGTGGATCGACTGTCAAGCTACTACCGGTTACCGCAATACGGGTTGACTCTGGTTGTGGGTTCCAGTGTTGAGGAGTTGCTGGCTCCAGTGCGCATTCAACAACAGAAGACGTTTCTGGCTGCGGGCGTCGTCAGTGTGTTGATGATCCTGCTGGCGAGCCTTTTGATCCGCAATATGACGCGACAAATGAAGGCCCATCAGGCAGTTTTGGAAAGCGAAGAACGCTTCCGCATGATTTTTGACATGCTGCCGATCGGTATTTCGCTGGGAGATCAGCACGGCAGTGTGGTGGACTGCAACGCCGCCGCGCAAAGGATGTTGGGCATCAGCAAGGCAGAGTTTCTCGCGCGTGATGCTGCATGGAAGGTCTTTCGCCCCAACGGGAGCCCCATGCCCCCAAGCGAATTTGCCACGGAAAGGGCGCTGACCGAGCAAAGACCGGTACTGGACGTGTCCATGGAGGTTCGCACCCCGGACGGAGGAAAAGTGTGGCTCAGCGCAAATGCCACGCCGGTGCATCACCCGCGCTACGGAGTTGTGGGTGCTTTTGTGGACATCAGTGACCGGGTGCGCGCCGAGACAGAGACCCGCCAGGTGATGCAGGCGGCTGGTGAAATCATCTGGCTGAGTGACAGTGCCGGACACTTCACGTTTGCCAATGCTGCGGCGTGCGAGTTGCTCGGCTATTCACAGGCTGAAATACTGGCGATGCGAATACCCGATCTGCTGCCAGAAGAAGACTTGAGCGATCTGCAGGCAACGGTCAATGAACTTGAAACCCAGCCCTATGTTCGGCGTGAATGGTGGTTGAAGCGCAAAGGGTGGGGCACCGTTTTGGTGGAGGTTGTTACCCAGCGTCTGGAAAAAGGGCGCTACCTCAGCATCGGTCATGAGATTGGCGAGCGCAAGCGGGCCGAGCACAAGCTGCAACTGGCCGCCAGCGTGTTCACCCACGCGCGCGAGGGCATCATGATCACCGACGCCCGCGGCACCATCATCGACGTGAACGACACGTTCACGCGGATCACCGGTTACAGCCGCGAGGAGGCCCTGGGGCAAAACCCGCGCATCCTCAATTCCGGCCGCCAACCGCCCGAGTACTACACCACCATGTGGCGCGTCCTGATGGAAACCGGGCAATGGTCCGGAGAGGTCTGGAACCGGCGCAAGAGTGGCGAAGTGTTTGCCGAGATGCAAACCGTCAGCGCGGTGCGTGATGTCTCTGGCGTGACGCAAAACTATGTGGCGCTGTTCAGCGATATCACGCCGATGAAAACACACCAGCAGCAACTGGAACACATCGCCCACTACGATGCGCTGACCCATTTGCCGAACCGGGTGTTGTTGGCGGATCGGTTGCAGCAGGCCATTCACCAAAGCCAGAGGCGTCAGCGCTCGCTGGCCGTGGTGTTTCTGGATCTGGACGGCTTCAAGGCCGTCAATGACAGCCATGGCCATGCTGTGGGGGATACGCTGCTGATTGCCGTGGCCGAGCGCATGAAGGGTGCTCTGCGCGAGGGAGACACGCTGGCTCGCATCGGGGGCGACGAGTTTGTGGCGATCCTGGTGGACCTGGAGCTGGCCCAGGATTGCGAGCCGGTGCTGGATCGGCTGCTCGCCGCCGCCGCCTGTCCGGTTGTGGCGGGCGCGCTGGAGTTGCAGGTTTCAACCAGCATGGGCGTCACCATTTGCCCACAGGATGGTTGCGATGCGGATCTGCTGATCCGCCATGCCGATCAGGCGATGTATGCCGCCAAACAGGCCGGCAAGAATTGTTACCACTTGTTCGACGTGGCCCATGAAACGGCAGTTCGAAGCCGCCGCGACGGTGTGGAGCGCATCCGCCAGGCACTGCAAAACGGCGAATTCGTGCTGTATTACCAGCCCAAGGTGGATCTGCGCAATAACATGGTCGTCGGGATGGAGGCGCTCATCCGTTGGCGCCACCCTGAGCGGGGGCTGTTGTTGCCGGCAGACTTCCTGCCGCTGATTGAGGATCATTCTGTCAGTGTGGAGTTGGGCGAATGGGTCATCAGCACGGCGCTGGCCCAGATCGCAGGCTGGCAGGCTGCCGGGTTGAACTTGCCGGTCAGCGTCAATGTCGGTGCCCTGCAATTGCAGAAAGCTGGGTTTGCCAACCGTCTGAATGAGTTGCTGCGAGCGTACCCCGATGTGCCCCCCCATCTTCTGGAACTGGAGGTTCTGGAGACCAGTGCGGTTGAAGACATTGGTGCGGTCTCGCAGATCATGCACGCCTGCCGTTCCGTTGGCGTTCAGTTTGCGCTGGACGACTTTGGCACCGGCTATTCATCGCTGACCTACCTCAAGCACCTGCCGGCGGAGATGATCAAGATCGACCAGAGTTTTGTGCGTGACATGCTCAGCGATGCCGACGACATGGCCATTGTGCGCGGCATCATCGGCCTGGCCGCCGCCTTTGGCCGCCGGGTGATTGCCGAAGGCGTGGAAACCACGGCGCACGGCACGCGCCTGCTGGCGCTGGGTTGCGAGCTGGTGCAGGGGTATGGCATTGCCCGCCCCATGCCCGCAGGCGATGTGCCCACCTGGGTGGCAGGATGGACACATAACCCGCAGACATCCGTCCTGTCAGCAGGCCCAGCATGAACTCCGCACATCCAGACCCCCAATCCGACTCCACGCTGCGAGCCTTGCAGGCCTATATCGACGCCCGCCCTGGCACCGCCATTGCGCTACCGCTCAATGGGTCGCTGGCCCACTCCCCGGTGGTGGCGCAAGCCATGGCGCAGCGCGTGCCCCTGGTCTGGGACGGGCAATGCGCCGGGCGCGACATGCGCTACCGCGTCGTGCCGGTGCCCGACCCCGATGGGGTGACACGCCGTGTCACGGCGTTTGCGGAAGACATTTCCGAGCAGAAGCGGCTGCAGGGCATGCTGCACATGGCCCAAGTGCAACTCCATTTCGTGGCCGGGCACACGGCCGACGTGGTGTGGCAGCTCGACAGCCATATGCACGTGACCGACATCAACGACGCCGACGAGCGCCTGCGCGGATGCCCGCGGGATGCCGTCATCGGTCAGTCTTTCATGAACCTGTTCACGCCCGAAGGCCACACCATCATTGCCGATGCGCTGGCCCGCCGGCGTGACGCCAAGGCATCCGCTGGCACCGGCCAGGCGCTGCGGTTTGAGGCGCCGCAAGTGTGCCAGGATGGAAGGGCGGTCTGGGTGGAGGTGATCGCCAAGCCCATTGTCGGAGCCAATGGCCAGACCGAGGGCTTCAACGGTGTCACGCGTGCGCTGGACGACCGCCGCCGCCAGGAAGAACTGCTCAAGGACGCGCAGCGCAAGCTGCAGTCGCAAAGCGAGGAGATCGAACAATTGCAGGCCAATCTGCACGAACAGGTGCTGCGCGATCCCCTGACCGGTCTGCACAACCGCGTGTACCTGGATGAAACGCTGCCGCGTGAGCTGTCGCGCGCCCGCCGGGAGGAATATCCCCTGTCCATCATCCTGGTGCATGTGGACCGGTTTGCATCCCTCGTCGATGACCACGGGCTGCCCGCCAGCGAGGCGGTGCTCAGGGCCTTGTCCCTGATTCTGAACCTGGGTGCCCGTGACAGCGACCTTTTCTGCCGCTATGGCAACCAGGAATTTCTGGTGGCCCTCCCCATGATGGGCCTGGACGACGCCGAGGCGCGCGCCGAACTGTGGCGCACGGCCATGGGCGACACGCCAGTGGAGCATGCTGGCGACACCATTTCGGTCACCCTGTCGGCCGGCATTGCGGCGTTTCCCGACAATGGCGCGGACGTTGCGACCCTGTTGCAGCGCGCCAAGCAGGCGGTATTCCGCTCCCAGCAGACCGGTCACAACCGCGTGACCCGCAGTTCCGGCCACCAGACATATTGACTTTGTCCTGCAGTGCTGCGTTGTTGCTATCAAATGTATAGCTATAAATGCAATATCCACGAGGGCTAGAGTCACATTTCTTGCATAACCACCCGGGTGAGGCGGACGAATGCCGACGGGTTCTGTTCCTTGGTGCCCCTTTGGCGGTATAACAGTCAATCGGATTACATTTCGACACAAATGACAAAAAGAGGGGGAGGTGTGCACCCATGCACCCGTCGGTGAACAGACAAAAGATCCTTATCGTCGAAGACGAGATCATTGTTGCCCGCGATATTGAGCAGCAAGTTGCGGGCTTGGGTTACCTTCCGGTCGGCATTGCCAACAGTGCCGAGCAGGCCCTGGAAATGACAGAATCCCTGCGGCCGGATCTCGTGCTCATGGACATCCAGTTAGTGGGGACTGTGGATGGCATTGTTGTTGCTGCTGCGATTCGGGAGCGCTTTGGTCTCCCGGTCGTCTTTCTCACCGCGTTTGCTGCGGATACCGTCCTTGAGCGAGCGAAACTGACCGAACCCTTTGGCTACATTCTCAAGCCATTCTCCGAGCGGGAGTTAAGCACCACGCTGGCCATGGCCCTGTACAAGCACCAAGCGGAGACCCGCCTACGCAACACCACGCGCCAATTGAAGGCCTTGTCCCGCAGGGTGCTGGAGGTTCAGGAGTCGGAGCGACGGCGTGTGGCGGTGGAACTGCACGATGAACTGGGGCAGTCGCTGACTGCCATCAAGATCAACCTTCAGCTCAGTCAGCGCATCAAGGATCAGGCGCTCACGGACATTACGCAAGAGAACATCCGCATTGTGGAAGATGCGCTCATGCAGGTCCGGCGCTTGGCAACCACCCTGCGCCCCTCGATGCTGGACGACCTGGGTCTGGCTGCAGCGCTGCAGTGGATTGCTGATCAGAGTGCGAGCCGAAGCGGGTTTTCCGTGCGCTTTCTCTATGCCCGTGCCCAACCCCGGTTGGCTGCTGATATTGAAACGGCGTGTTTTCGTATCGTTCAGGAAGCATTGACCAACATCACGCGGCATGCCCAGGCCGCACAAGTGGAGATCCAGCTGGACCGTGAGCAGGATCGGTTGGTCCTGCGGATTACCGATGATGGCTGCGGGTTCAATCTGGACGAGATGCGGACGCGCGCACTCGCTGGGGACAGCATTGGGGTCCTGGGCATGCAGGAGCGCGCCACCCTGATTGGGGGGGAACTTACGATAGAGTCAGCTCCTGGAAAAGGCAGTACCGTTGAATTGATCGCGCCTTGGCGGATCCATGAGGAAATACAGTGACGATGGTTCGAGTTTTACTGGCAGATGATCACACCCTGGTGCGGGCAGGACTGCGCAAGTTGCTGGAGTCCATTCCCGACATGGACGTCGTGGGCGAGGCCGGTGATGGTCTGGAACTGCTGGAACTGACCGAAAAGCTGCAGCCCCAATTGGTATTGATGGACATCGCCATGCCCAGGCTCAACGGCTTGGAAACCACCGGGCGGTTGGTCAAGGCTTGGCCGGACATTCGTGTTCTGATTCTGTCCATGCATCAGAACGGAGAATATGTCCGACAGGCGTTACGCCAGGGTGCCGTAGCCTATTTGCTGAAGGATGCTGCTCCACTGGAGCTTGAGCTGGCAATCAGGGCCGTGTTGAAAGGGGAAACCTACCTCAGCCCGGCGGTCTCAAAAGGTGTGGTGAGTGACTATGTTCATCGTTTGCGCACCGAAGAAGAGCCGGCAGATGCATTGACTCCGCGTCAGCGGGAAGTCCTGCAACTCATTGCCACAGGGCAAAGCACCAAGGAAATCGCCCGCAAACTGGATTTGTCGATCAAGACCGTCGAGACCCATCGCACGCAACTGATGAAGCAACTCGATATCCATGAAATTGCCGGCCTCGTGCGATTTGCCATCCGTGCGGGGCTGGTTTCGGTCGCCGAATGAGTGACTCACGCTGCATCTGTCGAAACGGGGTACTTTTTTGGCGACTGGCAACCGCTTAGACACTTGACGCCCCACTGTATTGACTACTGATAGATCCGAACAGCGTGCCATGAACCCGAGATATCCCAGCTGGCGCTCACTCAAGACGCGGGTCACGGTGGTGGCGCTGGCAGTTTTTGTGGTGGGTGTCTGGTCACTGGCTTTCTACTCCAGTCGCGTTTTGCACGGCGATCTGGAGGAGTTGCTGAGCAAGCAGCAGTTCGCCACAGTGACCATTGTGTCTGCCGTCATCAATCAGGAGTTTGTCGAGCGTATTGACGCCTTGGCTCGTGTGGCGGAGAAAATCACGCCTGTGCATATGGCGGACCCCCGCTCGCTGCAGACACTGTTCGAAAACCAGCCATTGCTTCATGAATTGTTCAATGCCGGGAACTTTGTCACCGGGGTGGATGGAACAGCCATTGCGTCGGTTCCTGTCGCGTTGGACCGGGTTGGCGTGAACTATCTGGACCGTGCCAACATCGCCGCGGCCCTGACGCAAGGACGCTCGTCCGTCAGTGAACCGATGATGGGCAAGCGGGTCGGGGGACCGGTTCTGTCGATCGCAACACCCATACGAGATGCCCAAGGAGCGGTAATCGGTGCTCTGGCAGGCGTGGTGAATCTGAGTCAGCCCAATTTTCTGGACCTGATACTCGGTGAACGCTACGGCAACGGGAATGGCAGCGTCTACATATTGGTGGATCCCGAGCATCGCCGCGTTGTCACCGCGACGGACAAAGGGCTGAATTTTCAGGCGCTGCGACCTCCTGGAGTGAGCCCGATTGCTGATCGCTATGCAGACGGCCACCAGGGCTACGGTATCTTCGTTGATGCCCAGGGCGTCGAACACCTGTCCGCAGCCCATTCGGTTCCTGCGGCTGGTTGGTATCTGGCTGCATTGCTACCCACTGAAGTGGTTTTTTCTCCCATCCACGCCATGCGTTGGAGGCTGCTTTCCGCTGCGGCTGCGCTCACGGTACTGGCTGGAATATTGATGTGGTGGATGTTGAGCAGGGAGTTGGCGCCGTTGTTGTCGACGGCCAAGACATTGGCCGCTCTGCGGGATTCGGGTCAGTTCCCCAGCCCGTTGCCCATCGAGCGACACGACGAAATTGGGCACTTGGTTGTGGGTTTCAACCACATGCTGGATTCCCTGCGTGCGCGTGACCTGTCCTTGCGTGAGAGTGAGGCCCGGTTGATGGATGCGCAAACCATCGCCGGGCTGGGCAGCTATGTTTTGAGCGGTGACACCGGCATGTGGACGAGCTCGGCTGTGCTGGATAGGCTGCTGGGAATTGACGAAACCTATGTGCACAACCTACAGGGCTGGGTCAATCTGATTCATCCGGAAGATCGCCAGCGTATGACCGACTACTTTTCCGGATTGGTCGAAAGTCGTTCCCGGCAGTTTGACAACATCTATCGGGTATTGCGCCTCAGCGACGATGAAACGCGCTGGGTGCACGGTGTTGGCGTTTTGGAGTTCGACTCCAATGGCACGTTTCTGAAGATGAACGGCACCATTCAGGACATTACCCAATCCATGTTGGTGCAGCAGCGACTGAGCACGCTTTCGCGGATTACGGAACAGGCACCCATCGCCATCGTCATTACCGACTTGAAGGGCGCTATCGAATACGCAAACCCTTATTTCGAGAAAGTATCTGGCTATACGTTGCCAGACGTGATCGG
>JAVBYK010000506.1 GCA_030824095.1 bacterium | reverse complement strand
GACCGACCGCTACCACCTGTCATCCGTTGCGCTGCATTGGCTGATGCTGGCCTTGTTCATCGGGGTGTATGCCAGCATCAATTTGCGCGAGCTGTTTGACAAAGGCAGCGCACCGCGCGAGGCCCTGAAAAGCCTGCATTTCATGCTGGGACTGCTGATGTTTGCCCTGGTTTGGTTGCGCCTGTCCATGCGCATCAAACACGCAGCCCCAGGCATCTCGCCTACGCCACCGGCTTGGCAGGAGGCAGCGGCCAAGGCCGCTCACCTGGCCTTGTATGCCATCATGATCGGCATGCCGCTGATGGGCTGGTTGCTGCTCAGCGCCGCCGGTAAACCGATCCCCTTTTTCGGACTGGAACTCCCGGCGCTGATAGGCCCCGACAAAGCGCTGGCCGGCCAGCTCAAGCAAGCCCACGAACTGGTTGGCGAACTGGGCTACTTTTTGATCGGAGCCCATGCTGTGGCCGCCCTGTTTCACCATTACATCAAGCGCGACAACACCTTGCTGCGCATGCGCTGGTCGACCTGAACATCGGCATCGGTGCCGTCTGCGGTTAGGCAAACAGCCCGTGCAGGTACCAGTGCGCCGCCTGTGCCCCCGGCGGGCCCAGGCGGTCGCAATACACCCAGACCAGACCGGCGGTGGCGCTGCGCGCCACGTAGTAGTCGCGCAGAGCGGCGTCCCCCTCCAGCCAGCCAGCCTCCAGGCGCTGCGGCCCGACCAGCAGGGTCAAAGGGCCCTGGTAGTGCGGGCAGCCCTGGTGCACGCTCAGGCGCTGGGGGGTGGCCAGCAGCCAGGTCGGGTAGACCGCGCCCTGGCCAAGTCCTTTGGTGTCATTTAGGCCTCCAGCCCTCGTGGAATAAGCTTTAGCAGCTCCTGATTTAATAGCAATTTCAGAGGCTGCGCCCCAGCATTGCATGCGCTCGGGCCGGTGATCGGCCTGCAGCTGGACGCTGCGCACCTGGTCTGCGCCCAGGCGGGCGCTCAGGCGCTCCAGCAACTGGTGCAGGCTGTCACCGTGGCGCACGTCCTCGGGCAGCAGGCTCACGCTCTCGCCGGCCAATCTTTCCGTCTGCAGCGAGCGCAAGCGCAGGTGCAGCACCGGTGCCGGCAGGGTCACCCGCGCCAGCTGCTCGGCCAGCAGGCGCGCCAGGTGGGCCATGTCCTGCGTGGGCTGGGCGGTGCGCAGTTCCAGCCGGCCCTGCGAGCCACCGTGGTGGTGGGCGTCCACATGCAGGGCGTTGGAGCGCCGTGCGTCCAGCTCCCACAGCAGCTCCAGCGCCAGCACGCCGCGCTGGCGCGCGCGCAGCCACACCTGCAATTGCGCCAGCAGGCGACGCGCGCCAAACAGCAGGGCCGGCGCCGACTCCACACTGGAGAGCAGCTCCAGCGGGGCATCAAACACCTCCGGCAGCGTCAGCCAGGGATAGACCTCGGCGCGCTGGCCGTAGGCGCAGTCCAGCGCATCCACCAGGCCTGCGCCAAAGCGGCGCACTAGCCCGCCGCGCGGCAGCGCGCGCAACTGCCCCCAGGTGGACAGGCCCAGGCGCGTCAGCGTGGGCAGGTGCGCGCGCGCGGCCACCAGGGTGGACAGCGGCAAGGTATCGGCGGGCAACACACCGCCCGCGCCATCGCCGGCACACTGGAGTCGCCCGAACGCTATCAAAGATGTAGCGCCTTGTGCATATTTCACAAGGGCTAGCGGCCATTTTGGCTTGAGAAGCAGGTCCAGCAGCGGCTGCCGCCCGCCAAACAGGCGCTCGCTGGCGGAAACCTCCAGCACGAGCGCGTCTTCCACGCGCGCGACCAGGGGCGTGAACTGCAACGCCCACCAGGCCCAGGCGGTGGCTGCGTCGGCCAGCGGTGCATCCGCAGCCGCGCCCACAGCGCCATCAGGCGCAGGCTGCAGTGCGATCCAATGCATGGTCACCTCCCCTCGTGGGGGCCGAATGACTGGCGGCCAGCAACCGGGCCAGGTACGCGGGGCGGGCAGCCAGGCGCAGCGGCTGCACCAGCGGTGGGCCACGGCGCTTGAGGGCACGCACCTCCAGAGCATCCGTGCGCGCATCCTCCCGCTGCCCTGGTGTCGGGCCGGCCCACAGGCGCAGAACGGCGGGTGAAGATTCGGCCTGGGCGGCTTCCGGTCGCAGCACGAACAGCAGCTTGTCAAACTCGGCAGCGGCGATCTGCAGGCGGCGCAGTTGCTCGGGGCGCACCTGTACCAGCCAGGCCAGCACGGCGTCCACATCGGCGCAGCGCAGGGCCTGCTCGGTGGCCCACAGGCGCTGGGCGGGCACCTGTGAGTCCACCCACATCAGGCGCTGGGGTGCCAGGCCCTGCGCGCCCAGGGCCGGGCCAAACGGTTGCTGCGGTGCACCCACCAGCACCACGGCGCCGCTGCCGCTGCGCGCCAGGGCCGGCAGCAGCAGGCGCCATTCGCTGTGCACGCCGTTCGGCTGCAGAACCTCGGTCAGCGCCCCCAGCGGCCAGCCGCCACCGGGCAACTGGGCGTCCAGCAGGGCATCGCCCGTGGCAAGCACCCGCGCCGGGGCTCCGGCCAGCGCGTCGGCCTGCCAGACGTCGGCGTGGACGCCGATCCGGGACAGCGGGGAAACGGAGGCAGACATGGCATGGCTTTGAAATAACTGTATTTACATACAGTATATGCCGCCATGCCTGCGCTGTACAGAACCTGGGCCCGGTCTAGGTAATCTTGAAGACGGTTCGCACTTTGGAGGAACCGCTTTTGGCTTCAAATGCCGCCCATTGCTTGATGCCCTTCACCAGCACCTGGTTGCTGATGTCCTTGACAGGCTTTTTGGCCTTGAGCTGGGCGGTCACCCAATCCTGAATATGGGGTATGAGGCTGCCCTCCACGCCGGTCGGGATGAGCATTTCCTTGCCAGCAACGACACCGGCTGTTTTGCATTGGATTTCGGTTGCTGGCAATTTCCGTCCCTTGCGAATTACTGCAACTCTTCGTCCGGGTTAAAAGACGTCACGGCGGCGTCCAGTGTGCCGACGATTTTTTGCCAGTCGTATCCCAGATTGGAGTCCAGATACTCAAAGAACGAGGAACTCGGATCATTCAACAAGATGGCAATGGCTTGATCACCAACATTGTTGCCAAGCTTCAGCATGGCGTCATATTTGGTCCCTGTGGCCAGTGCATCATCGACGACAACGGGCGCGTCTTCAAAGTAGATATCTGGCAGCGCATGTCGCAAGGCGCGTCCGAAGTCGACCGTGAATGCGGCCTTTGCGACTGGTAGCGTTCGAATCTCGGAGAAAAATCCGTAGGTTCGGATCTCAAAATAGTCGTGTACAGGCGGCGCTACCTCCCGCTCCATGGCGAGGTCAAATGCGGCATCCACTTCCGGTTTGTCGCCTTTTTTCAGGCGAATGCGGACCAGCAAGGCTTCGGTGATGCCGGGAAAACCAGCCGACTGGAAGTGGCGCACGATGCGTTCAGCAGAAGCGTCACCGTTGAGAGTTGTCGCGATAGACATGAAGGCATTTCTTCCAAAAAGGAAAAGTGTACCCAACTATCTCTCTCGAACCCATCCGCAATGGGAATGCGCTTATCCTTGAACGCTGTTCCTGCAATCGCCCCGTTCCAGTGCCCAGCGCCCTCCATCAGCTATCCGCATTTCTTGCCCATCCGATCGCGCAGATAGGCCTGTTCATGCTTGCTTCCGCCCTCATGATCTGGCGGCTTCAAGCCATTGAGAGCAAGGGGTTTGAAGGGACGGTACTGGGCACCCTGATCATGCCGTACTGTTCGGGATTTGCGAACCTGGTCTTTGCCTTTCAGATGAGCCGCGCTGGAGGCAAGAGTCAAGCCGTCCTTGAGAATTGCCTGGTCAACAATGTCACCAACCTGACCTTGATTCTGGGGCTGTCTGCCATCTTCTTTGGCGCAAAGCCCGCCCAGGGCAAGGTAGGCCCGAAACGGAAGGCGCCCACCCAGGCGCATCAGTTGTACCGACTGGAGTTGCTGCTGACGCTGGTGGCCCTGTTCCTGTTCACGGGAACCCTGTGGGCACTGGCCAAGGACCATGTGATTGATTTCTATGACGGGGCTGTGCTTGTCGGTCTGTTTCTCTTTTGGCAGGTGCTGCATGTCTTTGAAATCCTCAAAAACAACGTCCGCAAGAATCGGGGTTTCCACTGGTCCATCGTGCTGGACCTGGTTCTTATTGGCGTAGGCGCTTTCGGTGTTTACCACAGCGTGGACTACCTCGTTGACTGGGTGTCCCATGTGAAAAGTTCCTATATCGGGGTGAAAGACCTCGGCTGGCTCAGCGGCGCGCTCATGGTTCTGCCCAACGCCTTCATCGCCATCTACTACGGGTTCATGGGTCGACAGGACATCGTCGTCAGTTCGCAGGTCGGTGATGGCCATATCTGCATCCCGATGTGCATTGGGCTCTTTGCGCTATTCGACACGATCACGATCCCCGGTTTCTTTCAGATGGGGCTCTACGTCCTTCTGGGCGCTGCAGCCCTGAACTTCCTGTGCATTGCATTCATGGGACGCTTACCCCGACCGATTGGCGCTGCACTGATCGGGTTTTACGGCGTGTTTGTGTACTCCGGGGTGGTGCACACATAGTCTCTTTCAGTGAGGGGCTTCATTGCCTGGAGACCCTCGGGGCCCTTGCACCTCCACCAGCTCGACCATGCCGGCCTTCAGCGCGGCAGAGATGTCGCGCTCCAGCACCGGCATGACCTGCTCGAACGGCGCCAGCAGGCGGTTCAGGCCATAGGCGCGGTTGCGGCCATTGACCTTGCCCAGGTACAGCGCCATGTCGGCGATCTGCATGGCCTTTTCCCAGTTGCATTCGGTCTCGCTCAGGTCGGAGAACGGCAGCGACAGGAAGCCCCCCGTAGCGGTGACCGTGAGCACGGTGTCGCCCACGGCAATGGGGGTCTCGGCCACCACCTTGAGCACCCGTTGGGCCAGGTTTTTCAGATGCTCGGCGTTGGCCTTGGGCGAGAAGATTAGGAACTCTTCACCGCCCCAGCGCATGACCATGTCGGTGTCGCGCACGGCGGCGCGCAGGCGCTTGGCCACCTCGACCAGCACCGTGTCGCCACCGGCGTGGCCCAGGCTGTCGTTGATGGCCTTGAAGTGGTCGATGTCGAGCACCAGCAGGCCGTCGGGCACATCGTCCTCGCGGCGCCCGGCCACGGCGTCCACCGCCCGCTTGCTCATCAGCTCAAAAAACGAGCGCCGGTTGAACAGGCCGGTCAGCGGGTCGCGCACGGCATGGAACTGGAGCTGCTGGTTGGCCTCGCGCAGCTTCTCGTTGGTTCGCCGCACGCGCCGGTACAGCAGGTACACGAACACCCCACCCATGACGGTGACCACGACGCCCAGCAGGGTCACCACCTGCTGCAGTCGCTGGTTGGCAATTTCGGCGTCCTTCAGGCTGTTGGCGCGGGCCAGCAGCTCGATCTGTTTCTGGCGCTGCACGGCATCAAACTGCTCCTGCAGGGCGGCCACGGATTGTTCCCGGTCGGCGCGAAACAACTGCGCGCTGAGTTTCTGCTGCTCGCGGATGGTGGCAACGGCGTCACGGTAGAGTCCGGCCTGCTCGTACATGCGACCCAGTTCGCCCAAAATGGCCTCCTGGTCGGTCTTGGCACCGGACTCCTGACTCAACCGCAGGGCGGCGCGGACTTCGGCATCCCCTTCACGTATCCTGCCCTGCCCCATCAGGGCAAAGCCAATATTGCTCTGGGCGGTGGCCACGCCACCCCATTCACCCGCCTCCCGGAATTTGACCAGGGCCTGGCGGGCCAACGCCTCAGCCTTGGGGTAGTCTTTGCTGATCAGGTAGCTGTCGCCCATGTTGTTGAGCGCCGTCCCCTGCAGGCCGACCAACCCTGCCTCCTGTCCGATCTTGAGTGCTTTCTCGTAGGATGCCACCGAGTCCCTGGCGCGTCCCAGGCTGGCAAAGGCCGCGCCCCGATTCAGGAGGATCGTGCCCTTGAGCCGGGTGGAGCCAATCGCATCCGCAAGAACCAGCCCCTCTTCCATGACTTGCAAGGCCTTGTCCCAGTTGGTCATTGCCATGTACACATTGCCCAACAGGTTGAGCGAAGTCAGGTGTGCAACCTGGGCTCTCTTCGGGTTTTCCTTGGCGTATTGCAGACTCTTGAGCGTATTCTCCAGAGCGACCTCAAAACGCCCAACCGTCAACTGCGCGCTGCCCAATACAAAATAGAAACGCCACAGGACGTGTGCGTCAGCAGTCCGAAGGGCCACCGCCTCCATGGCACCGAGTTGGGCAATGGCGGCATCCGGCTTGCCCGCCTGCGCCATGATGGAAGCGGACTTGGTGGTTGCCAATACCACGCCCACGTCATCCTTGTTGACTTGCGCCAGCTTCAGCAGTGCAGCAATCGTCTCCTGTGCCGCATCCAGCTTGGCAGCATCCATTTGCGCTGTCATCAAGGCATTGAGGTACTCCCGGCGCACCAGGTAGGGGGTACCCGGCCCCAGCGTTGGGCCCAGGGCCAGCAATTGTTCGAGGGATTGCTGGTTGTCTTTTTCCGCCAGGCTCTGCAGCGCGTCGATACGCTCCATGGCATCAGCTTGTGCCAGCGCCCTCCCCTGCAGGCCCATGAGCAAGGCAACAACGCCAACCAACCAGCGACCCCGTTTATCCATGGCTAATGGCATGACCAATAGTGGGCCATTGGCGGCGGATATAGATCCACGCCAGCAGGCCGATGCACAGCATGAGCAGGGACGCGGTGGCCAGCGCCACGGTGGAGTGCATTACCAGTGGCGAAATCACGCCCGCCACCAGCCCGTTGGCAGTGGAGCCCACAAACATCTGCAGACTCGACGCCATGCCGCGGCGCTCCGGGTGCAGGTCCAGCACCAGCAGAGTCACCACCGGCACCATCAGCGCCCAGCCAAAGGAGAAGATGCCCAATGGCAGCAGGGCCCAACTGACATGGGCCGGAAACAGCAAGTTGGCAATGAGGTTGACCACCGCGATCACCAGCATGATGGAAAAGCCCATGCGGATCTGGCGCTTGGGCGTGATCTTGCCGGCCACCCGTCCGCTCACCAGGGCGCCGCCCATGATGCCGGCAATGGTGATCAGGAAGCACCAGAAGAACTGCTGCGGCGCCAGTTGCAGGTGTTCACCGAGAAAGACCGGCGCGCTCAGGATGTACAGGAACATGCCATTGAAGGGAATGCCACTGGCCAGGGCGAGCAGGAAGAACCGGGGATCGGAGCCCAGTTGCCAGTAGCCGGCCATCAGGTTGCGGGGATGGAAGTGCTGGCGCTGCGTGGTGTGCAGGGTTTCCGGCAGCAGCCGGAAAATGGCCAGCCACAGCACCACGCCCACGCCGGTCAGGAACCAGAAGATGCCATGCCAGCTCACGTGCACCAGCATCCAGCCCCCCACCATGGGCGCAATGGCAGGTGCCACGCCAAAGAAGATGGTGACCTGGCTCATGACCTTCTGCGCCTGTGATGGCGGGAACATGTCGCGGATCACCGCGCGCGAGACCACGATGCCGGCACCGGTGGACAGGCCCTGTATGGCCCGAAACAGAATGAGCTGACCGATACTTTCGGACAGTGCACAGCCGGCCGATGCCACAGTAAATACCACCAGCCCCCACAGCACCACCGGGCGGCGGCCAAAGCTGTCGGAAATGGCGCCGTGGAACAGGCTCATGAAGGCAAAGCCGAACAGGTAGGCCGACAGGGTCTGCTGCATCTGCACGGGCGATGCGTCCAGCGACTGGGCAATGCCGGCAAAGGCCGGCAAATAGGTGTCAATGGAGAAGGGGCCGAGCATGCCCAGCAAGGCCAGCAGGACTGAAAAAGCCCATAGCGGTGCCTGCCAGAGTTTGTGTGCATCGGGGTTCATCGGTCTATTGGAACACGGCTATACACAATGCTGCAGTCGGTTAGGGCTTTGCCATGCGCTACGATGCGAGAATCAAAAAAACATGCTAGCGAGGGACTCTCCATGCAATTTTCCCGCCTGATTTTCTCCGCACTGTGCGGTTGGGGACTGGTCGCCTGCGGCCAATCCAGCGGCCCCAGTGTCAGCAGCCTGGCCGAGGCCGCCAAACCGGCCTCGGCAGCCAGCGCGAGTGCGGCGCCAACGCACCAGATCGGCCTGGTCATGAAGACCCTGACCAACCCGTTCTTCATTGAAATGGAAAAGGGTGCGCGCAAGGCGGAAAAGGATTTGGGCGTGACCCTGATCGTCAAGACCGCCGCGCAGGAAACATCGATTGAACAACAGATCCAGCTGGTCAACGACCTGATTGCCGCCAGGGTGGAGGCGATTATCATCGCGCCCGGAGACTCCCAGAGCCTGGTGCCCATACTCAAGAAGGCCGCAGACGCCGGCATCCGGATCGTCAACATCGACAACCGGCTGGACCCCGAGGCCCTGAAGCGGGCTGGACTGGGCAGTGTTCCGTTTGTCAGCGTGGACAACGAAGCCGGTGCCTACAAAGCCGGAAAATTCCTGGCCAACCCCGTGACCAAACCCACCCAGGCCGCCATTCTGGAAGGCATTCGCAGCGCGGACAATGCCCGCCAACGCATGGAAGGCGCCAAGCGGGCGCTGACCGAGAATAAGCACATCCAGCTGGTGGCGTCCGAGACCGCCAACTGGAAGATCGACGAAGCCTATGCCGTGAGCAAGGCCCTGTTCAAGAAACATCCGGACGTGCAACTGCTGTTTGCTGCCAACGACATGATGGCCATGGGTGCCATCAAGTACCTGCAGGAGTCCGGCAAGACCGCTGTGCGGGTCGTGGGCTATGACGCACTGGCCGAAGCCATCACCGAGATCCGCAGTGGCCACATGGCCGCCACGGTGGACCAGCAAGCTGCGGAGCAGGGTTACCAGGGCGTGGCCCTGGCGCTGCGCCTGATTCAGGGAAAAGAGGTGCCCGCCGCCACCCTGGTTGACACCCGCCTGGTGACGGCCAGCAGCCTGCCCTAACCCAGCGCCCGCTGCCGAACCGTGAAGTGGCGTTTCAACATCACCGTCAAGTTGCTGGGCTACCTGCTGGTGGCCGGCATTGTGCCGCTGGTGGTGCTGGGGTTCAGCGCGCTGGAAATTTCCAAGCGCATTGTGCTGGACCAGGCGCAGACCGAGAACGTGCGTGTGCTGGGCGGCTTTGCCTCTTATCTGTCGTTGTACCAGGACCAGATTGAGGACCTGGCGACCAATATCGCCGGCAACGAGGCCATCGGCGGCGCCCTGCGCAGTGCCGACGACCCGGCCAGCAGCAGCTATGACGCCCTCAATGTGCGGGCCCAGATCGGTTACACGCTGAACAGCTATGTGCGGGTCAAGGGTCTGGTGTCGCTGGACCTGTTCACCCCCGGCGGAACCCATTTCCATGTGGGCGAGACCTTGCGCTCCAGCGCCGTGGACAAGGACATGGCGCGCTCCCTGCTGGACCAGGCATCACAATCAGCCTCGCCCTCGCTGTGGCGCGGCATGGGGCCCAACATCAACACCAGTTCACGCTACCCACAGGTCACCAGCGTGGTGCGCGCTATCCGCCACTTTTCGACGTTATCGGGTACTACCGAGACCGTGGGGGTACTGGTCATCAGCCTGTCGGACGAGATCATGCAGGAGTACCTGCGACGGGTCCCGCTGCCGCAGGGCCAGCTGCTGATGCTGGTGGATGCCGCCGGACGGGTGGCCCTGCACTCTGACAGCCGGATGGTGGGCCAGTTGCTGTCTCCGGCGCTGATGGCCGTGTTCCGCAGCCAGAGCGGCACCCAGCAGCTCACCGTGGATGGCCAGGACATGCTGCTGGATGTGAATGTGGCAGACCGCAGCCACGGCTACCTGGCGATCATGACGCCGCGCCAACTGGTGACCGGGCGCGTGGCACAGCTCACGCTGGCCACGGTGGTACTGCTCACTCTGTGCCTGCTGGGCGTGCTGGCTCTGACGTGGCGCTATGCGAACACGGTGGTGGCACCCATCCGGGCGGTTTCCGCCGGATTTCGCCATCTGCAGGACGCACCGGCCGAGAACCATGCACCGCTGCCGGTGCTGGACACGCAGGATGAAATCGGCCAACTGGTGGAGGGCTACAACAAGCACCTGCTGTCGCTGAATGCGCAACGGGAAAGTGCCAGCGAACTGCTGATTGCCGAGGTGGAGCGTGACGCCACCCAGACCATGCTGCTGGCAGCCATGGATGCTCTGGACGAAGCCTTTGCGGTCTTTGATGCCAGCGACCGCCTGCTGTTCTTCAACGAAAAGTACCGCGACATCTACAAGGCATCGGCGAACATCATCGCCCCCGGCGTCACGTTTGAGACCATCGTGCGCCACGGTGTTGCGCAGGGCCAGTATCCCGACGCTGTGGGCCGCGAGGAGGCATGGATAGCCGAGCGTCTGGCCGAACACCAGAAGGGCAATCGCCAGATCGAACAGCACCTGAGCGATGGTCGCTGGCTGCGCATCATGGAGCGCAAGACCGCACTGGGCCAGACCGTGGGCTTTCGGGTGGACATTACCGAACTGAAGAATGCACGCGAGTCGGCCGAGGCCGCCAGCCGCGCCAAGAGCGAATTCCTGGCCAATATGAGCCATGAAATCCGCACACCCATGAATGCCATTCTGGGCATGCTCAAGCTGCTGCAGAACACGGAACTGGACAGCCGCCAGCGCGACTATGCGTCCAACGCCAAGGGCGCGGCCCGCTCACTGCTGGGCCTGCTCAACGACATCCTGGACTTCTCCAAGGTGGAGGCCGGCAAGATGACACTGGACCCTCGCCCGTTTGACCTGGACAAGATGCTGCGCGATCTGTCGGTGATGTTCGCCACCAGCCTGGATGGCAAGAAGATTACGATGCGCTTTGACGTAGCCCCCGACGTGCCGCGCCGGCTGGTGGGCGACGACATGCGCCTGCAACAGGTGCTGGTGAACCTGGGAGGCAACGCCATCAAGTTCACCAGCGAGGGCGAAGTGGTCATAGGGGTCCGTCTGGTCGAACGTAGCGCGCAGGGCGCACGGCTGGAGTTCTCAGTGCGCGA
>JAVBYK010000394.1 GCA_030824095.1 bacterium | reverse complement strand
GGTCAGACAACCCAGTCGGCCCCAAATATCTCAAGCCAACAATGGCGACGCCGATATGATACTGACAGGCCGTTAAAAGCCGCGCTGTTCAACCCTTGAAGCGTCCAGCTTCCCTGTCACAATGCGCCTATGTTTGTAATCGTCGGCTGGCTTATCGTCCTGGTTTGCGTCTTTGGCGTGTATATCTTCCACGGTGGAAACATCATGGTGATCATGAAGGCGCTTCCGTTTGAGTTGATCACCATTGGCGGCGCGACGATGGGCGCTTTTCTGGCCAACAACCAGATGAAAGTGGTCAAAGCGACGGTCAAGGGCCTTGGTATGTGCTTCAAAGGAAGCAAGTACACCAAGGAGCGGTACATGGAGCTGATGGCCCTGATGTACGACATCCTGCAAAAGGCCCGCAAGGAAGGCCTGATGGCCATCGAAAAGGACGTAGAAGAGCCACACGAGTCCGAACTTTTCAAGAAGTACCCCGCCGTTGGAAGCGACCATCACGTGGTCGAATTTATTACCGACTATTTGCGGATGATGGTCTCCGGCAACCTGAACGCCCACGAGATCGAATCCCTGATGGACAGCGAAATTGAAACCCACCACCACGAGGCCCACGCTGCGGTTGCCGCACTGCAACGCGTGGCCGGCGGATTGCCCGCGTTCGGTATCGTGGCCGCCGTTCTAGGGGTGGTCAACACCATGGGCTCGGTGGGCCAGCCGCCAGCCGTGCTGGGCGGCATGATCGGCTCTGCCCTGGTGGGCACGTTCCTGGGTATTTTGCTCGCCTACGCCTTTGCGGAGCCCTTGGCCGGGGTTCTGGAGCAGAAAGTGGAAGAAAACGGCAAAGAGTTGCAGTGCATTCGCACCACGCTATTGGCCAGCATGCAGGGCTACAACCCGTCCACTGCCATTGAGTTTGGCCGCAAAGTGCTGTATTCCACAGAGCGCCCAACGTTTATCGAGCTGGAGAGCTACGTGAAGGGCAAGAAGTAAGCCCATGGGGATCTGAGCATGGCGGGAGACGCCAAGAAACTACAGCCCATCATCATCAAGCGGGTCAAGAAAGGTGGCCACGCTACGCACGGGGGTGCCTGGAAGATCGCCTACGCCGACTTCGTGACGGCCATGATGGCTTTTTTCCTGCTGATGTGGCTGCTGGGCAGCACCTCGGAAGGAGACAAAAAGGGTATTTCCGACTATTTCCAGTCGCCCATGAAGGTCGCCATGCAGGGCGGCAGTGGCGCCGGAGCCAGTAGCAGCGTGGTCAACGGTGGTGGCAGCGACCTCACCCAAACCACAGGCCAGGCCAAGCGCGGTGAAGGCGCCGACCGCAAGGCCAAGCGACTGTCTGCCGAACAAGCCAAAGCCGAAGCGGCCAAGCGCGATGCCAAGATGCTGGCTGCACTCAGCGCAAAAATCGCTGCGGCCATTTCCAGCAAACCCAAGATGGCGGAGTTTGCCTCCCAGATTCGACTGGAAATCACCCCGGATGGGCTGCAAATCCAGATCGTGGATGACCAAAAACGCCCCATGTTTGACAGCGGCAGCGCCATGCTCAAACCCTATATGCGTGACATCCTGCGCGAAATCGGCACTGCACTGCTGGACGTCGAAAACAAGATCAGCCTGGATGGTCACACCGACCGCAGCGCCTATGGCAATGCCGACCGCGGTTACAGCAACTGGGAGTTGTCGGCCGATCGCGCCAACGCCTCACGCCGGGAGCTGGCCAGCGCGGGCATGCCGGAAGACAAGCTGGCCAGAGTGGTTGGCATGGCATCCAGCCTCTTGCTGGATCCGGCTGACCCCTTAAGCCCCAGCAATCGCCGTATCAGCATTCTGGTGATGACCAAGGATGCCGAAGAGCGGCTGCTTGGCGGTCAACGCGTGCCGGTGGATCTGGAAACCGAAATCGATACACCATCAGCCAGCGCGGCTACGCAGCCACCGCGTTGATTCTGTTCAAAATTCGGTGATACTTCACGTTATGCAAAAATCACCCGGGAAAGGGTAATCCATGTCAAAAGAACTACGCTTTTTAGTCGTCGACGATTTCTCCACCATGCGACGGATCGTGCGCAATTTGCTCAAGGAAAGCGGATTTGTTGACGCGGACGAGGCAGAAGACGGTGTTGTCGCCCTGCAGAAACTCCGCAGCTCCAATTTCGACTTTGTGGTCAGCGACATCAACATGCCCAACATGAACGGGTTCCAGTTGCTCAGCGAAATCAAGAAAGATGAAAAGCTCAAACACCTGCCCGTGCTGATGGTGACCGCCGAGGCCCGCAAGGAAGATATCGTGCTGGCTGCCCAACAAGGTGCAGCCGGTTACATCGTCAAGCCGTTCACCAAAGCGACCCTGGAGGACAAGGTCAACCACATCCTCACCAAAATGGGGCTGAAGTAGCCGGGGATTCCCCTTCTTTTGAGCCTTTAGTTTCAGGGGGCGCTCGCGACAATGGTGGCAACTACAGAGCCCCACCATGGAATCAGGCAGTCAAGATCGCAACCTCCCGGCGTCAGAGCGCAAGCTCAAGAAAGCGCGTGATGACGGCCAGGTAAGCCGCTCGGAAGACCTGTCGCACCTCGCCGTCCTGGGTGCCGGTGCTGCGGCCGTGCTGGCTCTGGCACCCATCCTGTTTGAGCGCCTGCAGCAAAGCATGGGCAAGCAGCTGTCCTTTGACGCTGCCACGGTGATGCAACCCGGCTACATGCTGGCCAGGCTGTCCGAAGCCACCACGATTGGCATTGCAGGCTGCGTCGCCTTTGCCGCCATCATTACCGCGGCTAGCATAACGGCTGCTGTCGGATCCGGTGGCTGGGTCAACAGCCTCAAGCCCGTGATGCCAGATCTCAGCCGCCTCAATCCCCTATCGGGCTTTGGCAACCTCTTCACCAAGAAGAAGCTGCTTTCGGTCACCAAAATGACCATCCTGACCGGCGTCTTGTTTGCCATCGCCGCGATGTTCCTCAACTCTGGAATCCATACCGTCGCATCTCTGGTGCTGCAGCCTTCCAGTGCAGCCATCCGGCATTTGACCGAGTGGCTGACCAGCGGAATGGGCCTACTCCTTCTGGTCGTTCTGTTTGCCGCACTGATTGACTTGCCGTTGCAGAAATTCCTGCACCGTGACGAAATGAAGATGTCCCACCAGGAAGTGAAGCAGGAAGGCAAGGAGTCCGACGGCAACCCACAGGTCAAGGCCAAGATGCGCCAAAAACAACGTGAAATGGCGCAGAGAAACAGCGTCAATGCCGTGCCCAAGGCCGACTTTGTGGTCATGAACCCTACCCACTTTGCGGTGGCCATCCGCTACGACGAAAAAACCATGCGTGCGCCACAAGTCGTCTCCAAGGGCGCAGACCTGCTGGCCATGAAGATCCGCGACGTAGCCAAACACCACGCCATTCCCGTACTGCAGTCCCCCATGCTGGCACGCGCCTTGTATGCCAACTCGGAACTGGATCAGGATATTCCATCGACCCTGTACACCGCCGTTGCACAGGTGCTGGCCTATGTTTACAAGCTGCGCGCCGCCATGCGCGGTGACGGCCCGATGCCCGGCGAACTGCCCCAACCCTTTGTGCCGCCGGAGCTTGATCCCCTGGCCAAGATCGTAAAGGCAACTGCCGTATGAACACCCAAATCAAATCCCTGCAACAGTGGTTCGGCAGCAATAGCACGCTGATCCAGGGCGCCTCTGCGCCCATGCTGGTCGTCGCAATTCTGGCGATGATGGTCCTGCCGCTGCCCCCCCTGCTGCTGGACGCATTCTTCACCATCAATATTGCCGTCGCCCTGATGGTGATGATGGTCGCCGCCTACATGATCCGCCCGCTGGACTTCGCCGCGTTTCCCTCGGTGCTGCTGCTCACAACCCTGATGCGGCTTTCGCTCAACGTGGCCTCCACCCGCGTGGTGCTGCTGGAAGGCCACACTGGCCCAGGCGCTGCCGGCGCCGTGATCGAGGCCTTTGGCCACTTCCTGATCGGCGGTAACTTTGCCGTGGGCCTGATCGTGTTTGCCATCCTGGTTGTCATCAACTTTGTGGTGGTGACCAAGGGCTCCGAGCGCATTGCCGAAGTGTCGGCCCGCTTCACCCTGGATGCCATGCCCGGCAAGCAGATGGCGGTAGACGCAGACCTGAACGCCGGACTGATTGACGAGAAAGAAGCCAAGCGCCGCCGCGCAGAAGTGGGCGAAGAAGCCGAGTTCTTTGGCTCCATGGATGGCGCCTCCAAGTTTGTCCGTGGTGATGCTGTCGCCGGCATCCTGATTCTGCTCATCAACATCTTTGGTGGCTTTGCCATTGGTATTCTCCAGCACGACCTGACTGCCTCACAGGCCGCCAACACCTACATCCTGCTGGCAGTGGGTGACGCGCTGGTCGCTCAGATCCCGGGACTGCTGATTTCGGTCGCAGCCGCCATGGTGGTGTCGCGTGTCGGCAAGGAACACGACATTGGCAAGCAGATCGTCGGCCAAATGTTTGTATCGCCCAAGGTCCTGGGCATCACGGCCGTGATCATGTTCATCCTGGGGATCATCCCCAACATGCCCCACTTCGTGTTCCTGACCATTTCTGCGGTTCTTGCCTATGGCGCATGGGTACTGGCCCATAAGCCGCCTCCGGCTGATCCCGAGGCGCAGATTGCCCCCATCAATACCGACGGAGAAGCATCCTGGGATGACCTGCAGCCCGTCGATCAACTGGGGCTGGAGCTCGGCTACCGCCTGATCGCACTGGTCGACAAGACCCGCCAGGGCGATCTGCTGACCCGGATCAAGGGCGTGCGCCGCAAGTTCGCACAAGAGGTGGGATTCCTCCCTCCACCCGTCCACGTGCGCGACAACCTGGAACTCAAACCCAGCGGCTACCGCATCACGCTGCGCGGTGTCATCGTGGGCGAAGGCGAAGCGTTCCCCGGCATGTACCTGGCCATCAACCCGGGTGGCATCACCACGCCTTTGATCGGGACAGCCACAACCGACCCCGCATTTGGATTGCCCGCACACTGGATCGACGAACAGCAAAAGGAAACGGCACAAATGGTCGGATTTACCGTCGTTGATTCCGAGACTGTGATGGCCACCCATTTGTCACACTTGATGCAGGTTCAAGCATCCAAGTTGCTGAGCCGTACAGAAACCCAACAACTCGTGGAACACGTGGCCAAATTGGCACCCAGATTGATAGAAGAAGTGGTACCCAAGATGGTTTCCATTGCCGTATTCCAAAAAGTGCTGCAGCTCCTGCTGGACGAGTCAGTGCACATTCGCGACATCCGCACCATCATCGAGTCCATTGCGGAACATGCCGGCTCCACGCTGGACCCCGCCGAACTGGCGCGCCGGGTCCGGGTGGCCTTGTCACCCGCCATCGTCCAACAGATTTACGGCCCCAGCCGCGAGCTCAATGTGATTGCCATTGATCCGGGTCTGGAGCGCCTGCTGGTGCAAGCCCTGGGCAACGCCGCCGGGCCGGCACTGGATCCCGGCGTGGCTGAAATGCTAACCCGCAGTGCTGCCGAAACAGCCATGAAACAGGAGGAGATTGGCGTACCGGCATGCCTGCTGGTTCCCGATCAGATCCGCGCCGCCATCTCTCGCCTGGTGCGCCGCGTGGCGCCCCGTCTGCAGGTGCTGGCACACAGCGAAATTCCTGAAACACACACGATCCGCATTGGTCCGATTCTCAGAGGCGCAACATCATGAACATTCAACGCTTTACCGCCGCCACATCCCGTGAAGCACTGGCCAAGGCTCGCCTGGCCTTTGGTGATGGCACGCTGATTCTGTCCAATCGACCCACCGAGAACGGCGTCGAAGTCGTTGCCACCGCAGAGGACTCCCTCGCCGCACTGGATCAGGCCCACGAACGCTCTGCTCAAAAGAGCGCAAGTGCCCCCGCGCGAGCCACCCCACCCAGCTACCAGGAAGTGGCCAGCAAAGTTGAGGACGATGCCGCCCAACTGGCCATGAGCACACTGTCGTTCCAGGACTATGTGCGGGAACGCATGATGCGCAAGCGCCATGAATCCGCCGTGACCACCATTCCGGCTGATCGCCCTTCGCACGAACAGCAGCCCGAACGACCACGTGCGACACCGGTGGAACACCTTCTGGAGAAGAAGGAAGCCATCGCACCAAAGGCCACTGCACCTCGCAAGCCTGCGGCACCATCACTGCAATCCGAGGGCATGTCGCAAGGCATCGTGGATGAACTGCACGCCATGAAGGAGATGATGGAAGATCGCTTCAATACGCTGGCCTGGCTGGGTCAGGCGCGCCAGAACCCGATTCAGGCCAACCTGATGCTCAAGCTCATTCGTGCGGGCTACTCTCCCAATCTGTCGCGCACCATCCTGGAACGCATGCCAGAGGAAATGAGCGCCGCAGAATCGGTGCAATGGATCGTGGACGTACTGGAGCGCAACCTGAAAACGGATGCCGAAGGCCCCCTGCTGCAAGAGGAAGGCGGCATCTTTGCCCTGATCGGCGCCACCGGTGTCGGCAAGACCACCACCACCGCGAAATTGGCTGGCCTGTGTGCCCGCACGCACGGCCCCGGCAGCGTGGGATTGATCACACTGGACACCTACCGCGTAGGCGCCCATGAGCAACTGCGCGCCTACGGAAAGATGCTGGGGGTGGTGGCCCACTTGGCTCACGACCGGGTTGCCTTGCAGGATTTGCTGGGCCTGCTGTCGAACCGGAAAATGGTATTGATCGACACCACCGGCCTGGCGCCCCGCGATCCGCGCAAGCGCGAGATCATGGATCTGCTCGACCTGCCCAACGTGAAGCGGTTGCTGGTGCTGAATGCCGGCAGCCATGGCGACACACTGGACGAAGCCGTGGCGGCGTTCAAGTCCACCGGACCACAACACACCATCTTCTCCAAGACCGACGAAGCGGTCAAACTGGGTCCGGCGATTGACGCCGCCATCCGCAACCAACTGGTCCTGCGCGGCGTGACCACCGGTCAACGCGTTCCAGAAGACTGGGAAGCTGCAAACGCTTCGAAACTGGTACGTCAGTCCATGCGAACCGCTGGAATTTCAGCCTACGACCCCAAGGTGAGCGACCTCGGTTTCTACTTCGGTCAGCCCACAGGCCAGTCGGCTTTCAAGGGGCGTCTGGATGCTTGACTACTTTGCCAACCAGGCGTCCGGCCTGATTGGCCTGGGTGCCCAACCAGGACCACGCATGATGGCCGTGGTCAGCCATGGGGACGAGCAGGCAGAACTGCCACTGCTCTGGCAACTCTGCCTGGCCCTGGTGAATTTTGGCTACACGGTAACGGTCCTGGATGCGACGACCCAGGAGTCGGAGTCCAACCCCGGGCTGGCACAGCTTCTGGAGGACTCGCGCTGGAGCGGCGATGAAGACCGCCAGCCTGGCGCGTGGACCGTTCTGCCCGCCGCAACAGGCGTACAAGGCCTGTGCGCCGCACCCCTGCAGAAATCGCAGAATCTACGCCAGTTGGGTCACTTGTTCCCGCAGGGAAGCGTTGTCATTCTGTACTGCAAAGTAGAATGGATGATCCCCTTGATTGGCGACTGCGCCATCGAACCCCTGCTGGCAGTTTCCCCCATGAGAAACTCCCTGCTCACCAGCTATTTGGCATTGAAACGCTTGTTGATAACTGGCAAACTTAAGCCTACCATCGTCAACATGATTCCCGATTCGTCACCTGCTCCATCTACCCATCCACAGTCGGTGGCTGCCAGCTTGAGCGAGTGCGCAAAGCGGTTTCTGGGCCATGAGGTCAAGGCATTCGATATCGCCGAACAGCACAGTGAAGAACCCCTGTACGGTGAGACGCAGCGCCTGGCCCTGCGTCTGCTTGAGAGTGCAGTGGCGCTGAATGCAGATCACCACTCCGGGGGGACCGGCTTGCACGGTGCGCAGTTCCGACACATTGACCATTTTGCGGGGAGCCATTGATGTACACGGTGAAAGGTCAGCTGGACCGCTCAGCCCTGATCAAACAGTACCAGCCATTGGTTCGCAAGCTGGCGCACTACATGATGGCCAAGCTGCCCGCCAGCGTCGAAGTGGATGACCTGATCCAGGTAGGCCTGATCGGACTGGCGGATGCCCTGTCGCGCTATGAAGCATCCCAGGGCGTGCAATTTGAAACCTTTGCCACCCAACGCATTCGCGGCGCCATGCTGGACGAACTGCGCGGCAACGACTGGATGTCGCGCGGCTCCCGCAAGAGCCAGAAGGACATCGAAACCACCATGCGGCGCCTGGAACACCGCCTGGGGCGCAGCCCGGTCGAATCCGAAATCGCCAAGGAGATGGGCCTTACTCTGGCCGACTACCAAACACTGCTGAGCAAGGTGCGCGGCACCCAGTTGGTGTACCTGGAGGACATGGCGCGCTCCCACGAGGATGACGACAACTTCCTCGACCGCCATGTGGCCGATACGGATTCGGACCCCATGAACATGCTGCGTGACCAGCGCCTGCGGCAATCGCTGGTTGCAGCCATCAAGAGCCTGCCCGAACGGGAGCAGTACATCATGAGCATGTACTACGAGCAGGATATGAATCTCAAGGAAATTGCCGCTGTACTGGACGTCACCGAATCCCGGATCTGCCAACTGCACAGCCAGTCCATTGCCCGTCTGCGGGCCAAGATGCGCTCACACTGAGCAAAGTGGAAGCGGCTTCTTCAGGCCGCTGGGGCCCAATCTTCGGATGAATTAAGCGGAAAGCACGGAAAAAGCACCGGACTGGCGGATCGGGCTTCCGTAGGCCCTGGTTCCGGCGTAAGTTGCTTTTTGTTGCGTGGCCGGCACCACCACGGCCAGAGCATGATCAACATATGCTGATTGGCGCAACAGGTTTTCACGCAACGTACCCAAGCCGCTGGACAAGGCCCGAATCCGGCGAGCCCGGCTTGGAGAGTCCAGTTGCACACGCCCGACCTGGTCGGCCATTTGTATCAGTTCAACCGTCAATTGTTGAAACCTGGCGCCTGCCGCCTGCAGCAGTTCCGGGCTGCCCGCAATCAGGCTACCGCCCAACTCCTGGATCTGCGCCTCAAGAAGATCAAGTTGACTATCGAGTGTGGGATGTGACATATCAGGGCCTTTGCACGTAAATACTTGCGCAGGCCCCGAAACCGCTTAACTGGTGGTGCGGTTGAGCATTTCCTGCGCGTTGGACAGCAGCTTGTCCGCAATGGCTTCCGGATTGACCACGTAGGTCCCCTGCTGGATGGCCGAGCGAACATTCGCAACCTTTTGCGTATCGATGTCCGCAGCCTCGCCACGGCCGGCTTTTTCCAGACCGCGGGCCAAAGTCGACACCGTCACAGCCACTCCGGCGGAACGCGTACCTTGGTTGGCAGTTGTGGTCGCCGCGCCACTCGCGCTGGCTCCCTGCCCTGCTTTCTGGGTCGCTGCGGCATTGCCCGAGTGGATTTGGATCGAGTTGTCTGAGGGTTGACCGATTTTCATAGCGTTCTCCAAAACCACAATATGTGTTGCCTTGTGCGAATGATATCGGCCACATCATGACGGACTTTAGAGTTATTTGCACCGGAATTTACCTGCATTAGTGACCTACAGGTCGATTCTTACTGTTCGCGTATCCAGTACCAGGCCGGAGGAGACCTTACCGTTATCCAGGCGAACCCGCGCGATTTGACCCACCACGCCGGCCGACAGGGCCTGGGCATCGGATGAAACCTGGAATCCCGCTCCTTGCGCTACGACGCGGACTTGTGCGCCAGCCTGGAACACCTGGGCCGGTTTGACCATACCCTGGCGCACCGCCTGGCCGGTTGACAAGGCCCGGGTCGCGATCTGCCCCACCCACAACGACCGATCCCGGAGAACCGGACTGGACTCTTCAGCCCAATTGACCTCGGCCTCCGCAACATCGCTCTCCGTCAAAGTGGCTCCCGCCGGGACGGCTCCCTTGATCACCCAGGCGTTGCCATAGGCATTCACGGTGACCGGCAATGAGACGTTCCAGCGACTGATACCGTCGATGCAACGCAAACCAATGCGGGTTCGCCCCCACAACTTGGCTCCTGGTGGCAAGTAGGGTTCCACATTGCCACACGGCGCCAGCCGCAACCGGCTGTCCAGACTGCCCACCTTCACCTCCAGACGCAACGGCGTCGGGCCCGTTGACTGCACGGCATTCGTCGCATCACGCAGCCAGTCTTGCGCCAGGGCCTGAAAATCGGGTCCATTCACAGCTTGCGCACGGGCAACACCTGTGAATGACACACCCAGCAGCCAACACACCAGCAGCATGCGCCGGCATGCTGACCAGGATAGACAAAGTGGGTGACGCATCGCATTTCTCCAGTTGCTCCGGACAGACCACAACCACGGCGCTGTCCCAGGACCTTTCGGCCAGTCAACTATAGATAGTCACGCAAACCGCAAACCCTCCAATTGGCGGGTATTCCCCCTCATATTCAGCTGCTAAAAAATTAAAGCTTTTCCCATAATTGCCCCACGTCGAACCACTTGGCACCGCCCAGAGGGTTCGAAAACCCATTCGGAGGTAATCCATGTTTGCCAATATGACCAACGCGCTGGACTTTCATGCGAAAGCCCTGGTGCTGCGCGCCGATCGGCAACGCATCATTGCCAGCAACATCGCCAACGCCGATACCCCCGGCTATGCGGGCCGCGACATCAATTTCAAGGAAGCCCTCAGCGCCGCTACCGGCGAAGGCTCGACTTCCCTGGCACCCAATGCGCCCTCCAACGGCATCAGCAATGCGCGACACATTGCACTTCAACCCAAAACCGCAAGTCTGGGAACATCCACACTGGATTACACGGCACAAACACAACCCGCCATGGATGGCAACAGCGTCGACATGGACCGCGAACGGGCCAATTTTGTCGACAACTCGGTCCGCTATGAAGCCACGCTTCGCTTTATTAACGGACAGTCCAAAACAATCTTGAGCGCGATACAGGGCCAGTAGCACGGAACCTAGCGCAGGCGGAGTCACACCATGTCCATGTTTTCCATCTTCAACGTTTCCGGCAGTGCAGTCAGTGCACAGTCGCAACGTCTCAACGTGGTCGCCAGCAACCTTGCCAACGCGGACGCAGTGGCAGGACCCGACGGACAGGGCTACAAGAGCCGCCAGGTGGTTTTTGAAACCGTTCCGATGGGAACCGATGCGTCATCCGGTGTGCGCGTCAACGCGATTCGCGAAAGCAACGAACCCATGCGCCGGGTGCACAACCCCTCGCA